>DATBVZ010000551.1:0-3818 GCA_036515095.1 Cyclobacteriaceae bacterium
TGGCTTTCCAGTACCGCCTCGCTGAGAGAGGCAGCCCTTTCTTTGTAAGACAGGAACGCACCTGTGCCCGCAACCATTGCCAGTGCGAGGAATAACCCGGCATTGCGCAGCAGGTATTTGCCGTCCCTCACTGCCGGCTCATGACGGCATGTTTCCTGATTATATCGGTAATATGTCTTTGCCATTAGTCAAGTGACTGGTTTTGAATGCCGCAACTGGCGCTTAACCGATTGTAGTCCTGGCTGCTCAATCCTTCTACCATGTAGATCATCGGATCAACATTTTCCTTATCGCGCATGACCTCGTAATGCAGGTGCGGTGCTATCGATCCCCCCGTGTTTCCCACCGTGCCGATGGGGTGGCCTTTTGCGACACGCTCACCAGGCCTGACATCCACGTTCTCCAGGTGAGCATAACGCGTCACCAGCCCGTGACCATGATCGATCTCTACATAGGATCCGTACCCGGCTTTGAGGTTGCTGCTCCTGGCCTGGACAATTTTTCCCGGTGCCGTGGCAACTACCGTAGTTCCCCGGGGGGCGGCGAAGTCTATTCCCGGGTGCATGTACTTCCCTTTGTGAAACGGATTGATCCTGACGCCGAAGCCCGACACAACAAAGTCAAGGTTTGAATTGGCTATGGGCTGCAGCGTAGGCACAGACTGCAGCAAGGCATTGTCATCGGTGGCGCCGCGGAAGCGCCTGCCGAATGCCCTGTTCACCTGTTGCGAGTTTCGCTGAAGTTTTTCGGCCGTATGTTTCAGTTCGCTCAACTGGTCATCGAATTCCTCGTTATCTGCAGACAGGATGGAATTGTTACGATGCGTTTTATTCTGAGGAACAGACAGGGGTTTTACCTCGAAGAGTTTTTCATAGATCATAATGTCCTTCCGGTGAAGGTCATCAATTGCCGACTCGACCTCGCTTAATCGCGAAGCGAGAACAAACTTGTGCCTGGTGAGCGCATCGTTCTCTGCCGCTAAAAACTTTTCCTTTTCTGTTTGAACCACCTGGTCTGCGATGAACATCATACCTGCAAATAGAAGACAGCCCGTTGCAATTACGCCGGTACCATACAACAGCACACTTGAAAAAGTTATTTTGGCGCGCTCATACTGACAAGTTTCAGGGTTATAGTAAAATTTTGAATTGCCCATGAAAACTCTTTAAAAATGGCTAATTGCGTTTAATTTTGTGCCTTTGTTATCACGCTAAATTGCCCAATTTAACAAAAAACAAGGCAGTTGAAAGCATCTCAGGAATCACAGGAATGGACTCGGCCACGATCAGACGTAAGTTTTTGAAGTTTTTTGCGGAAAAGGACCACCTTATTGTTCCTTCGGCACCACTCATACTTAAGAACGATCCCACATTGCTGTTTACCAACTCGGGAATGGTCCAGTTTAAGGACTACTTTCTTGGTAATTCCACGCCCGTAAGTAAGCGTATCGCCGACACACAAAAATGCCTTCGGGTGAGTGGCAAGCACAACGACCTGGAAGAGGTTGGGATAGATACCTATCACCACACGATGTTTGAGATGCTGGGTAACTGGTCGTTTGGTGACTACTTCAAGAAAGAGGCGATCCAATGGGGATGGGAATTGCTCACCGACATATACATGCTTCCCAAAGAACGGCTGTACGTGACAGTCTTTGGGGGCGACAGGACGGACAACCTGCCTGTTGACACCGAAGCCCATGCTCACTGGCGCACCATGATGAACGAAGACCGCATCCTGCATGGCAACAAGAAGGACAACTTCTGGGAAATGGGTGATACTGGCCCATGCGGTCCCTGCTCCGAGATCCATATCGATCTGCGACCGGATGATGAGCGCAAACGCATTCCCGGCAAAGACCTGGTTAACCGGGATCACCCCCAGGTTATTGAGATATGGAACCTGGTATTCATGGAGTTCAATCGCAGGGCCGATGGATCACTTGAAAAACTCCCGGCCAGGCATGTGGATACCGGTATGGGTTTCGAACGACTCTGTATGGCCATCCAGGGGAAGTTGTCCACTTACGATACCGACATCTTTGGCCCCCTGCTTTCGTTCATCGGTAACGCCGCCGGCGTGTCATACCAGGAGGATGAGCAGACCGATATCGCCATGCGGGTGGTTGCCGACCATGTGAGGGCCGTGGCTTTCGCTATCGCCGACGGACAGCTGCCTTCCAATACAGGTGCCGGATATGTCATCAGACGGATACTCAGGAGAGCGGTGCGCTACGGTTTTACCTTTCTTAATGTCAAGGAGCCTTTCCTTCACAGGCTGGTGGCTACACTAGGTGAACAAATGAAAGACGTCTTTCCTGAACTGGAAAAGCAAAAAGTTTACGTGAGTAAAGTTATTTTCGAGGAGGAGTCCTCCTTTCTGAGGACCCTGGACAAGGGGTTGAAGCGCATCGATCTCATCCAGCAGGAGCTTAAGGACAAAACCATTTCCGGTGAACAGGCCTTCGAGCTCTATGATACGTTCGGCTTCCCTTTCGACCTGACGGCGCTCATCGCCAGGGAACGGGGATACCGGGTGGACGAGCCCGGGTTCAGGGCGGCCATGGAAAAGCAGAAGCTCAGGTCAAAGGCGGACGCCACAAAGCAGACGGGCGACTGGATCGAGGTCGTACCTGCGGAAATAACTGACTTTATCGGATACGAGCACCTCGAAGCCGAGGTCCGCATTACCCGCTACAGAAAGACGACGCAGAAGAGCAAGGACGTTTACCAGCTGGTTCTCGATCGAACGCCCTTTTATGCAGAAAGCGGCGGACAGGTGGGGGATACAGGATGCCTCCTGTTCGGTGACGAAAGGATTAATGTAATCGACACAAGAAAGGAGAACGAACTCATTGTCCATTTCACCGAAAGACTGCCACAGCAGTTGGATGCCACCTACCGCGCCGTGGTTGACAAACACAAGCGTTCGCTTACCATGGATAACCATTCGGCAACGCACCTGCTGCACGCTGCCCTCCGTCGCGTGCTGGGCAACCACGTTGAACAACGCGGATCTCTCGTGAATGAGAAGATTTTGCGTTTTGATTTCTCTCATTTCGCCGCCATGACCGACGAAGAGGTTGCGCGGGTAGAGGATATGGTGAACGAAAAGATCCGTGCGAATATCAGGCTGGATGAAAGAAGGAACGTTCCCCTGGAGGAAGCAAAAGAGATGGGGGCAATGGCACTCTTCGGCGAGAAATACGGCAGCTTTGTGCGGGTAATAACATTTGATCCGGAATTTTCGGTGGAATTGTGCGGTGGTACCCATGCACCATCAACGGGCGAGATAGGCTTGTTTAAGGTGATTTCAGAGAGTTCGGTTGCTGCAGGGGTTCGTCGCATAGAAGCCGTCACCTCCGATGAGGCTTACCGTTTTGTCCGGGAGGAAATCAAATTATTGCATGAGGTAAGGGATCTGTTCAGGAATCCTAAAGATTTACTGGCAGCCGCACGGAATCTAATGGACGAAAAACACCATCTGGAAAAGAAAGTTGAAGGGTTATACCAGGAGCACGCAACCCGCCTGAAAAACGACCTGGCGTTAAAGGCGGTTAAGTCTGACGGCTATCACCTTATTCTTGAGAAGGTAGCGGTCCCTAATGCCGATACATTGAAGCATATAGCATACGCGCTTCGCAACCAGTTCGACGACCTGCTGATGGTGCTTGCCGCCGATGTCGACAGCAAGCCACAGGTAGCAGTCATGATCGGCGATAAACTGATGGAATCCAAGCGTTTTCACGCGGGGAATATGGTCAGGGAACTGGCAAAGGAGATCGATGGTGGGGGAGGAGGTCAGCCGTTTTATGCTAC
>DATBVZ010000552.1:0-6580 GCA_036515095.1 Cyclobacteriaceae bacterium
GAAGTATTTTACCGCGATATCCGCGTTAGACCGATAGCCAAAATTCCGGATGAAATGCTGCGGAACTGACTGAGCTTGGGTCCGGGAGTTTAATCTTTGGCAACTGAGGATCGGCTGTAGGATTCTACATTAACTATCCAGTACCCCAACACCGACACTCAGCCCACAAACTGCCATCTGTCAACGCCTTCCATTCGCAAGTCGCTCCGGCTACCTCTGAAAGCTCAGGTGAACAGCCAGCGCCTGCATACACAACTATAAGCAACAAACAAACTATTTTGAGTTGCATACCTGAAATAATTTTCAACGATTCATGAAAGCCCTGTTGTTGGGTTTATGAAGTTGTGGAAATTGACTAAGGTTCAATTGCGCTCGCGGTTATTTTCTCGAGTAGGAAAGGATCAATGTCGTCACAGCTTCATCACCAACCACGGCATAGGAAGGACGCGGATGAACGTTGTTAAATACAGAAAGCGTGGGCCGGTCTTCGATCGTGATAAAACCCTCATCAATTTCACCGTTTGAATTTGTTATGGCATCCAGCGAAAGTCCCAGGTGTTTCGCCAGGAACCGGTACGCTCCTTCGCGTTTGCTGAAGCCATAGTCATGTCCTTCGTTGGCGAGGTGAAGGTTCTCTACGTTATCCTCCGCGTTGCATAGCCTGTAAATATTCCGGATGTAAGGGTACTCTACATCCGGTGTGTTTTGAGTCCAGTCCTTGCCATCGGAGATCAGCAGCATAGGCCTGGGTGCAGCCAGCGCTGCGATATCCACGTTGCTGGTCTGATGATCATGACTCTGGTGGATGGGCATGCCACTCTCGCATACGCATCCGCCAAAGAAGTGCGCGGACACCATGACCACAGGAACGGACACGGCAATCCTTGGCTCAAGTGCCGTAAGCAGAAACGTCTGCGTCCCGCCTCCCGAAGCTCCGGTAACGCCTATGCGAGCCGGGTCCGCGCCGGGAAGGCTAAGCAGGAAATCCACGGCACGCAAGCTGTTGTGGGTTTGCAGCGTAAGCGCCCTCGGAAATTCATGAGAGCACTGATCGGAGTCCCCCATACCTACCATGTCGTAAGCAAAAACAATCGCGCCCATGCGGGCAAGGGATGCGCATCGCTTTTGTACGTTTTCAGAGAACCGGGGATCCTTACCGTGACCATGCGGGGAGAGGATAACTGCATAGAATGGCAGTGCTGCGGCAGGCCGGTAAAGATTTCCTGTCACAAAAAAACCCGGTAAACTTTCAAAGCTTACATTTTCTACCGAATATCCGTCGTGCACCCTTTTTGAATGGATATCCGCTTTGAGCGGCGTATCCTTGGGTATTGCGCCAAGACCCGAACCTTCCAATATTCCTCTTCTGATCCGGTCTGCCCGTTTCTCCCAACCCGCCCTGTCTGAATACGTGGCGGCAAATCGCTCCAGTGCAACCTTTCCTTCCTGTTCTGTCCAGTAGTTACCCTGGCAAAGCAGCGATGGGTCGATATCCTGCGCAGCAACAAACGTATGCGGGCTGCCACCTATTATAAAAATTGAAATAATGAAGAGATTTATAAGTACTTTCACTTTTTGACCGGATGAGCGTGTTAAGTTACAAAAATGATTGCCGCGCATTCAAAACTTTTTGAAGAATTGCGTCGTCAGGATGTAACCTGCCCCGGCTTGTGGAGTACTTCCTCCGGATCCTGACATATCGAACGTATGATCAAAAGCTATTTCACCCTCGCCTTACGCAACCTGCGAAAAAGAAAGGTATATTCATTTATCAACATAGGAGGGCTTGCCATCGGCGTGGCCGTCTGCCTGGTTATACTGAAGTATGTCGACTTTGAGCTGAGCTACGATCGGTTTCACCGGAATGCCGCAAGCATCTACCGGACCACATCCGCCCTTTACCAGAATGGCGAGTACCGCGGCACCAGCATTATTTCCGGCTATGCCCAGGGGCCCTCCCTCCTTGCGGATGTTCCGGAGGTTAAGGCATACATAAGGACACATCCCATGTACGGAGGGGCCGTGGTAACCTGTCGCGGCGATTCCGGCGACCCTGCCGTATTCTTCGAAGAGAATATACAGTTTGCCGATTCCACCTTCTTTGACGCTTTTACATATCGTGCGATCGCCGGTGACCTCGGCACTGCCATGGACAATCCGAATTCCGTGGTCATTACAAAAAAAATGGCAGAAAAGTATTTTGGACGGGATGAAGATCCGATAGGGAAGGTCCTGCAGGTTTCAGGAGGATGGGCGGACGGTGACTATGAGGTTACCGCTGTACTGGAAAACGTTCCTGAAAATTCACACTTCACGTTTGATTTCATTTTTCCCATTTACAACCTCCTGGGCGGCGGACAGTATACCAGCGACGATGGCTGGGGATGGAATAACTTTGTCACGTACATACAACTGCATCAGAATGCCGATGTTAAGGCCGTGGAATCCAAAATGCCGGCCTTTATTGACAAGTACCGGGGCAAGGACCTGGCGGAGTCAAAGAGCCGGATCGAACTGAAATTTCAACCCATCCTCGATATCCATCTCAGTCCCGGTCTTGACTACGAATCCAGCGCCACGATAAGCGCCAATTCGATCTACTTCTTTGCCATTATATCCATTTTTATCCTGGCTATCGCCTGGATCAACTACATCAACCTGTCGACCGCCAGGGCGATGGAAAGAGCACGCGAAGTGGGAATAAAGAAGGCGCTGGGCGTACTCAAAAAGCAACTCGTGCTGCAATTTATTTTCGAGTCACTGCTGGTGAATTTTCTGGGCGTCGTGGCTGCCGTGTTCATTGCGATGGCCCTCCTTCCGGTGTTGGGAAATATCGTCGGCAAGGAGCTTGATTTCGATTTCAGCGACTACCGGTTCTGGACGATCCTGGTGACGCTGTTTCTGTCAGGTACGTTTGTTTCAGGCGCCTATCCTGCTTTTGTGCTGTCCTCGTTCAACACCGTACAGGTTATTAAAGGGAAGGTGGAAAACATCTCAGGCGGCTTTTCGCTGCGCAAGGTGCTGGTCGTGTTTCAGTTTGCATCCTCGCTTATACTCATTGCCGGTACGTTTACCATATATCGTCAGGTAGTTTTCATGCGAGACCATGACAAGGGGCTGACCATGGAACAAATGCTGATCGTAAAGGGGCCCAAGGTGCTTGAGCGTGAGGTGGCCAAAGAGCGACTCATAACCTTGAAGAATGAGCTGAAGAAAATTCCGGGAGTACGCAATGTTGCCACGTCCGGGGCTATTCCGGGCGGTGGTTATAACTGGGGTACCGGAATTCGCAAGGACGGTGCTGCACGTGAAGAGGACCAAAACGGAAACATTGTGTGGGTCGATCCGGACTTCGTGCCCACGTATGGTATAACTGTCCTTTCGGGCAGAAATTTTAACCCCGAGATCAAATCCGACATGGAGTCTGTCCTTGTAAATGAGACTGCGCTGAAAACATTTGGTCTCGGCAATGCAGAACAGGCACTTAACGAAAGGCTCATACTGGGAGGTGACACGGTGGCAATTCTCGGTGTTCTGAAAAATTATCACTGGAATTCCCTGAAGACGGAATTTTCGCCCTGGCTCTTTAAAGCGGATACAATTTCAGGACACGATTTTTCGATCCTTCTTTCAGGGACTGATATGAATGAGACAATCCGAAAGGTTGACGACAAATACCAGGAAATATTTACGGGCAATCCCTTCGATTTTTATTTCCTGGACGACTTCTTCAATTCGCAATACAAGTCCGAGCAGCAGTTCGCAAAAATCTTCAGCCTCTTTGCGGTTTTGGCCATCGTCATTGCCTGTCTGGGTCTGTGGGGCCTGGCCTCTTTTACGACAACGCTGAAGCTGAAAGAGATAGGGATTCGCAAAGTGCTTGGCGCATCCGTATTAAGCATTATGTCCTTGCTCTCCTGGCAGTTCTTCAAGCTTGTACTGATCGCGAGTCTCGTTGCCATCCCGCTCACGTTCTACGGCATTAAGACCTGGCTGGACAATTTCGCCTTCCGTACCGGACTTGCCTGGGAACTGTTTGTTGTCCCGGTAATGATTCTCTCTGTTTTGGCCCTCAGTACAGTGAGTCTTCAGATCCTGCGGGGAGCACGTATTAATCCGGCAAGGATCCTGCGTTCAGAGTAGCCGGAAACAAGCAGGAATACTTTTACGCGATCTTCCGGTATCCGGCCACCGCGAGGCCATTCATGATCAGTGCGTATACGAGCAGCTTGCCGAGCTGAGGCAGGATTTCCTGCAGGCCCGCCCCCTTCAGCATCACCATGCGCATGACTTCAACAAAGTATCGCACGGGATTGAATTCCGTTATTACTTTTGCCCAGCCGGGCATACTCTCAACCGGGGTGAACAACCCGCTCATAAGGATGAAAATAACCATGAAAAACCAGGACAGAAACATGGCCTGTTGTTGGGTATTTGTAAAATTTGAAATGAAGAACCCGATGCCGAGTACCGCAAGTAGATAGATGCCGGCGAAAAGAAAGATGACCCCGATGCTGCCGGCGATGCCGATATGAAATACAAACCAGCAAATCATCAGCCCGAATCCCAGCTCGAACATGCCCAGCAGCCAGAAAGGAAGCAACTTGCCGATAATGAACTGATATTTCTTTATTGGAGTTACGTTAATCTGTTCCAGGGTTCCAATTTCTTTTTCCCGCACGATGTTCATGCCTGCAAGAAATATGGCGATCATGGTAACCAGCAACACAAGAATGCCGGGCACCATATACGTCTTGTAGTCCAGTTCGGGATTGAACCAAAAGGACTGAGCGATGGAGAAGGCTGCAGGACGCACGGCACCCTCGCTTTCATGGGCCTGCTGGATTCGTATACCCTGGTTGAAGTCCTGAATGATAGCCGAAGCATAAACTGATTCGACAGCTGCCGCGGCGCCGTCGATTGCGTTGATGGCGAGCAGGACCTTGGCGTTGTTTTGTTTGATCAAATCGCGTTCAAAGTGGCCGGGAATGTGAAGAATGACATCCGTATTACTTCGCTGCATTTCGTCGCGCGCAATTTTGTCGGAAAAGGAAACGCCGGTAAGCTTGAAATGATCCGACGCCAGAAACTTGCCCGCGAGTTCGCGCGAATAGGACGACTGATCGCTGTCAACAATGTGAAGCTGAATATTCCTCACTTCAAAAGTGGCCGCAAAAGAAAGGATGAGCAGCTGGACCACCGGCATTACGAACAGGATCGGCAACATGGCTCGGTTTCTGAAAATCTGCCGGAATTCTTTGCGAAGGATATGAACGATGATTTTCATATTGATTGTATTCAGGTGAGCCGTATGGCGTATTTCTTTACACTGAGGCCGATCAATACCAGTGTCATCCCTGCCAGGATAAGGATTTCCTTCCACAGGTAAGCCATGCTCACGCCTTTCAGAAGCAAGCCTTTCAGAATGAGAATGAACCACTTGGCAGGAATAATATTACTGAGGATCCGCAACGGCAGGGGCATGCTGTCGACAGGAAAAACAAAACCGGAAAGCATGATCGTCGGGAGCATGAGACCCATTAATGACATCATCATCGCCGTCTGTTGGGTATGCGCGATGGTGGAAATGAAGATTCCCAGTGAAAGAGTGGTTATTATGAAAAGCAGGGTCGCCAGCGAAAGTGAAAGCAGGCTTCCCTCCATGGGCATTTTGAAGACAAAATAGCCCAGCAGCAGGATTACCGCGGCATTAATGGAAGAAAGCAAAATGTAGGGCAGCACCTTACCCGCTACAACCTGGACCGGCTTGAGCGGGGATACCAGCAGGATCTCCATCGTTCCAGTTTCCTTTTCCCGGGCAATGGATATGGAGGTCATCATGGCCGACACCAGCATGAGTATGACGGTCATCGTTCCGGGAATAAACATGAAGACACCTTTCAGTTCAGGGTTGTAGACCATCCGGACTTCCGGTATGATCTGCCATTCGGCGGGAACGGTCCGGTTGACACTGTTTTGATAATCCCTGATGATGGTGGTGGCATAATTGGAAATTGTGTTGGCCGTATTTGGTTCGGTAGCGTCTGCGATGATCTGAATGGCAGCCAAATTACTTGTCATTAGCTTTTGGTGAAGGTCAGGTTCAAAAACAATGACCGCCTTGATCTTACCCTTTCGGAATATGGATTCAATTTCTTCCTCCGATTCCAGATAACCCTGCAAAACGAAATGGTCCGACGACAGCATTTTCTGCGTGATCAGCGTAGACGACTTGTCGTGCGCCTTATCCAGAATGGCGATGTCAACGTTCCTGATCTCGTTTGTTATGGCAAACCCGAACAATAGGATCTGGACCACCGGCATGCCGAACAGAATGACAAGTGATCGTTTGTCACGGAAAATGTGATAGAATTCCTTTATGATAAATCCCTTCATCTTTCTCAGGTTGTCAGAGGTTGTTTGCGGGCGAGCATCAAGAAAACATCATCCATGGATCGGGCGCCGTATTTTTCTTTCAGCAATGAAGGGGTATCCAGTGCTTCTATCTTACCATCCACCATCATTGACACGCGGTTGCAGTATTCGGCCTCGTCCATATAGTGCGTCGTTACGAAGATCG
>DATBVZ010000553.1:0-3095 GCA_036515095.1 Cyclobacteriaceae bacterium
GGATCGATCAACCTGTCGTATAAGGCATTTGCCCTCAATATTGCATTGCAGGGCGCCGCAGATGCCGGAATGCGCATAGCAAGAGCGTTGGGTGAACAGGGTAATTATGAAGGGTTCACCCCGGACATTTATACGAACAACTACTGGACACCGGAAAGGCCCGACGCACGTTTCGCAAGGCCTACCAAGCAGGATCTGCGTAACCAGGCTTCAACGGACCGTATGATTGTTGATGCATCCTATCTCCGGTTGAAGAATGTTCAACTGTCGTATCAGTTGCCAACAGAACTTACGCAGAAGGCTTTTCTCGAACGCGCGAGTATCTATGTGTCGGGAACAAACCTCATTACCATATCCAAACTCAATGAGTGGAACCTTGATCCTGAATCATCTTCGGGATGGCAAAACTACTACCCCCAGACAGCACTATACACGCTGGGTGTTAACCTGCAGTTTTAGTGAATAAATTACCTGGATCACAGTAAATGAGAAAATCATGAATAAATTAACTAGAATCGTTCTGTTAGTCACAGGTCTTATCATCAGCAGTTGTGAGGAAGACCTTCTGAATACCGTTCCTACAGACCGCATTTCAACTGACATTTTCTGGAAAACGGAAAAGGACGCGACACTCGGTGCCAATGCAGTTTATACGCATATTGTGGAAAGCGCATCCCATTACGCGAGTTGGGATGGAATGTCGGATATCGGGTATACACACTCGCCGCAATCCGCCGAATCGTTTATCCTCCAGGGTCAGTTTGATCCGCTCAACAGCAGGATTTCCAACGACTGGAGCAACGCTTATTCGGGCATTCGTTCAGCTAATTCGTTTCTGGAAAATGTGGACCTTGTCGAAACCACAAACACCGCATTGATCCAAAGATTGAAGGGAGAAGTAAGGGTTCTGCGGGCCTACTTCTATACACAACTCGCATTCCTGTTCGGAGATATTCCGTTAGTTACTACCGAGATTTCGCTGAGTGAAAGCAAGAACCTGACCCGGACGACCGTTGATGAAATTTGGAATTTTATCTCTGATGAGCTTACCGAAGCGGCGGAGCAACTGCCTCTCACACAATCAGAAACAGGAAGGGTCACAAAAGGCACCGCGCTCAGCCTGAAAGCGAGGGCTATGTTATATGCGGAGCGTTATCAGGAAGCCGCAGATGCTGCTTCGGCAGTAATGGCTTTGAACGTTTACGGCATCTATCCGTCCTATAAAGACCTGTTCACCTACGCTGCCGAGAATAATTCAGAAATAATCCTGGATATACAATTCATCAAGGATGCTTATTCCAATGAAATCTTCAGTGTGCTGGCTCAGCAAAGCATGAGCAGCAAAAGTCTTTTCGTCCCTACCAGGAATCTTGTTGATGCCTACGAAATGACGAATGGCCTGCCTATTGGTGACCCGGGTAGCGGGTATGATCCGGCAAATCCTTACGCGGATCGTGACCCGCGACTGGCTTATACTATCTTTGTAGAAGGGGATGTCCTCCCAAACGGACAGGAATTCGACCCAAAGCCGAACAGTACCACCGGCGATGCAGTAGGATCTACGTTCGTGGTTTCGCCAACCGGTTTTAACGTTGAAAAGTATATCGATGCATCCGATGTGACGACACCCACCAATACCGGGATTAACTTCATTCTGATGCGGTATGCTGAAGTATTACTGATCTATGCTGAAGCAAAAATCGAGTTGAATCAAATCGATGAATCGGTATATAATGCCATTAACGAGGTACGGCAAAGACCGGACGTCAATATGCCGGTCATTGCAACCGGAAAAACCCAGACTGAGCTGAGGGAGATTGTACGGCATGAACGGCTCGTTGAACTTGCTTTCGAGGGAAGACGGTTTTTCGATATCCGCCGCTGGAAAATAGCGGGAGATGTAATGCCTGGAAAAGTGTACGGCATGACATACTCCGACACGAATGGGGATCTTCAGACAGTGGAGGTTACAGCGTGGATGAATTATTGGGATGATCGCAATTACCTGTGGCCGGTTCCGCAGGAGGAAAGGGATTTAAATCCGCAACTGGAGCAGAATACGGGCTGGTAGATCCCTTGAATCGATCAGGCATCAAATGGATTACAAAATGTATTGGAGATCTTCGTTCATCATCATCACGGCGTATTTGTTTTCGCCCCATTTTGGCAATACACAGGAACTGTCACCCCCGGCAGGAATTGCACCCGAAACAACGTTTCTGGAGCCTGCCGAGATAGCCGTCAACGGGCTTTTGGGCGAAGCCATTATTTCCAGCCGCAACGGGCGAATAGCGTTTCTTCCTTCCTGGAACAACGGTGAACTTATTGCTATGTTCGGCAAGGAAGTGAAAGACAAACACGATAAAACGGACTGGTATGGCGAACATGGGGGAAAGTGGCTATATACCGCTTCACTGGCCGCCGCGAACAGCCAGAATGAAGAACTGGAGATGCTTTTGACCAGGACTGCCGATTTCTTCGTAAAGGCGCAGGATCCGGATGGTTATCTCGGTACCTATTCACCTTCGGTCCGGCTGACCAATGATAAAGCCGCCCACAAAAGATCATGGGATGTGTGGAATCTGAGTTATATGACGCTTGGAATGCTGCAGCTGAACCGTTACCACCCTGACGGCAGGTATTTGAATTCGGCTAAACAGATCGGAGCGTTGTTTCTCAGAACGTTCGGAGATGGAAGAAATGACGTCACGGATTACGGCACACGCAGGGGTATCTCCGCAACGGTGATACTGGATCCGCTGGTGGAATTATACAAAGAGACTCATGACGTTCGGTATCTCAACCTTGCCGAAACCATCGTGGACCAAATGGAAGAGAAGGAAGATCTGAAACTGATCACCGCCGGCAAAAATAGTGTCGACATGGAGCATGTCGGCGATGGGAAGATTTACCAGATCATCTGGACACTTACCGGCGTAGTGAAGCTTTATGAAGTTACAGGAAATGAGGAGTACCTGCACGCCGCAACTAATATATGGCAAAATATTACAGGACACCATCTGAACATCACCGGGGGTCCGTGGGGTGGAGTTGGAAAACATATGGAATGTTTCAACAGGAAAAATTTCTGGAGT
>DATBVZ010000554.1:0-4093 GCA_036515095.1 Cyclobacteriaceae bacterium
AACCCGATCTCTACTGGCTGGCCGGGTTTTACCTTACGTACATCGACTTCGTTAACGTAGGTTTTGGATATCATTTGGGCGAGATCGGGCAACGTCGCTACGGTAGGGTCCCACGTATTTATTTGTGAACCGGCCTTAATGGGTTTGTTGTCCCATCCTTTGGTATAGATCACCATACCGTCTTCGGGGGCGAGAATGGTAAACGATTCGGACAGTCGCTCAATCGCGGCAAATTCGTTTTGCGCCTTTCGCAGTTCCGTGTACTGCTCCTTCATCCGCTCGGAATTCTGCCGCTCTTTGATCTTGTAATTTTCGGTTGCCTGGCTGTATTCCCGCTCCGCGCGGGCCAGGTTGATCTCCGCCTGTTTGATTGTCGCCGGCGGTTCGTATTGGGACTGTTCCAGAACGATTTGTTTCTCCTCCACGGCATATTTCAGATTGATAAGCTCGTCCCTTGCCTGCCGCAACTGGAGTGTTGTATCCAATTGGGTCTGAACAAATTCAGCCTGTTCCCGTTCGAGTGCAAGTTGCTTTTCGTCATACCGGTTTTGAAATTCCGAACGATCCAGCGAGGCGACCCAGTCCCCTTTTTTCACCACCGTTCCTTCATCGACAATGTTCTGTATGGTTACGTTGAAGATCCGGAAATCGCGAAGTGCGGACGGGCCCTGTATCTTGACTGAATTCTTTGCTTCGAGCTCGCCCGTAGTTTCTATTTCAACTTTAAAGGGACCGCGCTTAACCGTGGTTATGATGTCAACATTGGTTTTGGTCCGGTTACCCTTAACAATAAAAAAACCGATCAGAACTACTGCTACGACTCCGGCTGCAATGATCAGATTCCGTTTGTTCATAATAAATACATTTAAGGCCAACGGAAGTGTAACACACGATTCCTGGAAGTCCAGGCTTAAAAATCAGCATAACAGGAAAAGGGAATGCAGAAGCAGATCTTCCAATTTAACCTGATCACAAAGATAGGCAAAAGATCACCACACACGAAACCATTAACATAAGCATTACCCCCATAGTGTAATGCTTGGAATCAGCGTTATGCGGTACTAACGGGCGACTAAAGTGTACTCCGTATGAGCGCTACTGGTCGGGTCCCCGCTTGAGCGATATTTTCGCAATTGCCGCATTCTTGTCGGTCTTACCGTCGTTATAACTTTTCAGCACCGATCCCGGTATGGCCAACTCCAGGGTCGAGGGGATGTGGCATTGTTCGCACTGTGTTATTGACACGTTAAAAATAAGTTGTTCATCGCCGTCAAGGCTTTTCAGGGTGCGACCGTATTCTATAATATTCTCCTTGAGTTCCTCTTCAAACTTCGGATAAAGTTCCTTCACCTTCGCATCGCGTTGTTGCTGATCGATATCTTGAAGTCCTACTGTCGGCATGTCATAGGTTCGGTTGAAAGTCCGGTTTGCCGAATATACCTGCATGTAGTAGACGACACCAAAGTCTTTGAGTCGTTCATAGGGAATCGTGCCCTCGGTGAAGAATGTCTTTGAGAGGTCCTGCCGGTACAGACGGCTGAAGATAGTGGACAACAGTTCCAGGTCAGGCTCTACTTCATCGGTTGCTTTGGCATTCATAACAGCGACGCGCCGGATGAGCTCCTCACGGGTTATGCTGCCCTGCTTGAACGCATTCAGATCAGCCTTCTTGAGTTCAATAGCCAGGTGTGTGCGTCCGGGTGCAGGTACAAGAGCACCCACCCACATCCTGGGTTGATTCCCCCGGTTTGTGATCATTATCTTCTCATCGTCGGGCACCTGGCTCAGCATATCACCGTAATCCGCAAGAAATTCCTTTGCGGCCTCGATCAACCTCTCATTCGACACATCCCTGATGCTGTCAAGATTCAACTGCCGCCTGTCTTTCAGTTTCCAGTTATTCTCGTTGGTATTCCCTGGCCGGGGCGTCTGGTTCCGGTTGTTTCCTGAATTGACGTTCTGGGCCCTGTCTTCCCAGTAAAACACGCCGGGAGGATCGCCGGGAGCACTGAGCATAAACGTTATGGGCGTGGTATAATCGGCAGGGAGTACGAAGGTCACACCGAAGCCTGCCTGGTAGGATCCCGTGACATTCAGGGGAAAGAACATCCGGTCACCATCAAACTTCTGCCTGATCAATGTTACCAATACGTTTTCAGCAACTCGGATATCCCTGTACATGCGATCCTGGTCGATTTGCTGAGACAAGGCGGTATGCACCAGGCCGGTTGTGAAAACAAGAAGGACCGATAAAAATTTATTTGATTTCATATGCTTAAGATTCTTTTCGCTGGTTAATCTCCATTGATTCCGTTAGTTCTTTACCATTGACATATTCGCATTAGAGATGATGCTGGACAGGATCTGTTCGGTTTCCTGCCGGAATATGTCTGTGTTCTGTTCAATGCTGTTCATCCTCGATTGCATGATCATGAGATCATCATTGCGTTGCTGCTGCAGGTACTTGGAGAAATCCACCAGGAGTTCTTCCAGGTATTGCTTTTGCTCATTGGCGGTGAGCTTGTAGTAGTCCTGGATCATCTGCATATTCCGGGCCTGCATCGATGCTGCGAAGTCGCTGATCTGCTGTTCGGAGGCCGACGAAGTTTTGCTTAGCAGCTTGTCGATCCGGGAAGAATTCTGCGCGAGATTTTCCCGAATGGAAGCATCCAGCGCCTCCTGCGACCGCTGCCAGCCTTCGCGCAGCACCGTATTGTTTTCGGCCAGGCTGGAGTTGATCATTTGCCGGACCTCCGTTGCGCTTACCGGTGGCGCCGGCTCTTCCTGCGTAGCCGGCTCACCGAACGAGATCCTCAATTCCTGACCCGATGCGTTGATTTGCACGCCGGTAAGCCTGCCGGCAACAAGGATGAGCACCAGGGAAGCGGCAATTCCAAGTATGGTCCGGATATAGGGTGTGAAAGGGGCAAACCTGCTTCCGCCATTGTCAAATCCAATCGGAGGGGCAATGACCTCCTTGTCCTGCACCTCCCCCAGCAATTTCCTGACCTGCTGCAACTTTTCCAGTTCGACCCTTGCTTCCGGTGTTTCCGCCAGGTAGCGTTCCACGCTCTCTTTCTCTGCACCCGTCAGCTCGCCGTACAGGTAAGCCACCAGGGCGCTTTCATCTGGTTTATAGCTCATAGTTGATCGTATCTTTATTAATGTTCTGCTTTTCCAGTATCTTCTTCAGATTTTCCAGTCCGTAATACATGCGGGACTTTACCGTATTCTCCGAAATATTCAGGGCTTCCGCGATTTCACGAAACTTCAATCCTTCGTATTCCTTCATGATCACGACTTCACGCTGGTCTTCATTGATGGCCAGCAACGCCTCCTGGAGGATATCGGTGATCTCGGCGTGTTGCAACTGCCGGTCCGGATCATCGCTCCGTTTTGATGACGATTCCCACCGCGGGGAATGTTCAGCCTCCAGATTCCATACCCTGTCGAAGGGCGTTGAACGGTTGTGTTGCTTCTTCCGGACTTCCTCGCGGCAATAGTTTACCGCAATCTTATAGAGCCAGGACTTGAATTTTGCGGAATCCTGCAGCGACGAAAGGTTCCGGCACATGGAAATAAAAGTCTTCTGGGTTACTTCCATGGCCAGGTCGTGGTCCAGAAAGAACTTGAAGCTGAAGTTGTAGATCCGCTTGTACCACAACTGCACAAGCTTGCCCTGTGCATTCTGATCCCCCTGCGTCGCGCGTTGAAGAAGGGTATCCGAATGCATCATGGCAATGTCCAGTATCGTTTCCGCATGCATTACCGGTCTCAAATGCTGTATTATTCCGCAAATTATGACTTAAAGATGAACATCGGCAGGGAATAGTTTTAGCGGGAATGGGGTTTTTTTGGGCTCCGGGGCAGTAGGAAACCGGCAGCAGGCAAAGCTTTCCTTGAAGTTATCGTGAAGCCGGGTGGCTTAGAGAAGCCTCAACGTTTTACGGTGATGCCTGGCCCTGGTCGGCCAGCGCGATGGCAAACAACCTGTCTGCCCTGCTGAAGGCTGGCGCGAGGCAGGCACACCAACACATTTTTCTATATTAGCGCCTGATGAAAGAACTGATCGCATGGCTGATCCGGTATGTTC
>DATBVZ010000555.1:0-2248 GCA_036515095.1 Cyclobacteriaceae bacterium
CCGCTCCCGCCTGCCTCTACCGGCTCCTTTGTCCAGTCGGGTGTTGTGCAGCCGCACGACGCCTGCACGGAAAGGATCTTTATCGGCCGGTTTGAGGTATTGGCAAACTGAAACGAGTAGGTTACAGCGCCACCGACCTGATTAACGTAGCCAAAATCGTGTATCTCCTCCTGGAACTTCAGGGGTCTAGACTGCTGACCATGTACCCCAGTTGCAAAAAGTAAAAACAACCAAACTATTCGTTTCATCACAAAAATGATTTTATTCCATACAAAGGTAAAACATAATTTGGTTCAATATTATTTTGTTTTATTTGCGGTGATATGGCTCGGATACTTACCGGAATACAGAGCAGCGGAAGACCACATTTGGGCAATTTGCTCGGGGCGATTATGCCTGCAATCGAGTTGAGCAAACAGCCCGACAACGAATCGTTGTTTTTCATTGCCGACCTTCACTCGCTCACTACGATAAAAGACGCGGACACGCGAATAGAAAATGTAAGGGCCGTGGCCGCTGCCTGGCTTGCCTTCGGCTTTGACATAGAAAAGAATTACTTCTATCGTCAATCCCGTATCCCGGAAGTATGTGAACTGACCTGGTACCTCAACTGTGTCACGCCATTTCCGATGCTGGCCAATGCACACTCGTTCAAGGAAAAGTCCGAGCGTCTTGCGGATGTCAACGCGGGGCTGTTTACCTATCCCGTGCTGATGACGGCTGACATAATCCTGTATGATGCGAACTATGTACCGGTGGGCCAGGATCAGAAACAACATTTGGAAATGTCACGGGATATAGCCACCGCATTCAACGCACGCTACGGTGAAACGTTTGTCGTCCCGGAAGCAAAAATCGAAGAGCAGGTGATGACGGTACCGGGAACGGATGGACAAAAAATGAGCAAGTCGTACGGCAATATCATTGATATCTTCCTGCCCGACAAGCTCCTCCGGAAGCAGGTCATGTCCATTGTTACGGACAGTACCCCGGTGGAGGCGCCAAAAGATCCTGATGACGATACGGTCTTTGCACTCTATTCGCTGCTGGCCGGTGCGGCCGACATTAAGCGAATGCGCAACAAATACCAGGACGGAAACTACGGGTACGGTCAGGCCAAGCAGGAACTTTACGACCTTATTATAACCCGCTTCGCCCGCGAACGCGAAACGTTTAATCACTACTACGAAAATCCTGAGTTGCTGGAAGACAAGCTACAGCGCGGTGAAGAGAAAGCTCGTTTGATCGCACGTTCCGTACTCGACAGAGTGAGAAAAAAGCTGGGATTCGGGTAGAATGTGTTTAGGTGTTTAGGTTGACGCTGAGAACACATCCGGAATTGTTCCGAAATAAATCCTGATATTGCCAATTCGGGCGCATCACTTTCTGGCATGCGCCGCCAACGTAAACACATAAACACGTACGCACCTATATTCCCCCCTGTCTCCCTTCCGGCCACACCACCTCCCTCTTATCCTTCCCCGTCTGAAGGAGTACCCGAAGCGGGTTCGACTGAAGGATCAGGCGCGCTTCTTTGACCGGGCTCTTATCGAGTTCGACCGGAACGCCATCTCCCATGTAGGCAATAGGTAAGAGCACATCATTGTCCGGACATAACTTGTCGTGGACGCCCTGAAGGATCTTTTCCAGGTACATGCCATACTCTTCCTGGAAATCATCTTCCAGATCATGAAGCTGCTCCTCTATTTCATCATACTTAGGGCTGCTATAGTCAAGCAGCGCGAGCTCGCTTCTTTTTTCTGCCAGCGCCTGGAGGGCTTTGTCCACCGCCTTAGTGTCCATATTCTTAAATTTTTCCAAATATTGAATAAATCGGTGAATAAGGAAATAAACTTTTCGCGGGATACTCAAAAAACCGGCGCCCGATGCAATTTCAGAAAGAAATCACCGGCGCAGAACTTCTTTTTGAAAAGATTCCTGTTCTGTCAGGGGGTTCGTAAATTTACGGTAACCTAAACGAACGAGTAATGAACACCGATTTCTTGCCAATAAAAGGCACCGATCATATTGAGTTCTACGTTGGTAATGCAAGGCAGGCAGCCTACTATTATCAGCATGCCTTTGGTTTTGAATGGATCGCATACGCAGGACCTGAAACCGGCATTCGCGACTGCGCATCGTATGTCCTTCGGCAGGGGAAGATCGTATTTGTTTTTACCTCCGCCCTGAAGTCGCATTCCGAGCAGGCCAGGCATGTACACCGGCATGGTGATGGCGTTAAGGTTCT
>DATBVZ010000556.1:0-3449 GCA_036515095.1 Cyclobacteriaceae bacterium
TGGGTCAATGAATTCAACGGTTGATGAACGGTATCCAGTACGCTGTGCAGGTCCCTGCCGGCAGGGACCTGCACAGCGTACTGGATACCGTTCATCAACCGTTGAATTCATTGACCCAAGAAAGTCTGTGCCCGGGAAACAGCAAGCTTGAGGCCATTAATGCTTCGTTCCGGTGAGCGAGGCTCCGACATTGGAACCAACCAAACCTATTCCCATATGCATAAGACCGATATCATGCGAGACAAGTTGACCTGCACCCTGCTAATTCTATTGCCAGTTATGTTCGCTGCCGTGTCATGTGCCGAAAAAGATAATCCGCCATCGGACGAAGAACTGCTGCGGGTTCCGTTCACCAGCGCCCTTGACCAGCAGGAAAAGGATTTTTATTTGTATTTACCAAAAGGGTATCGCGATGACCCCAACAAGAAGTGGCCGGTACTGATGTTCCTTCATGGCAACGGTGAACGGGGTAACAGCAAGGATGAGCTCGACTTTGTTCTCATTCATGGGCCGCTTTACGAAGCCTGGGTTCAGCGAAAAGATCTCCCCTTCCTTATCATCTCTCCTCAACTTCCGATGTTCGGCCTGGATACGGTTGGCATACCCTATCTCACGAATCGTGACCCTGGAATTATTCCGAAGAGGCTGGAGTCGGGTGTTCCTGATCGTGAACCGCCCTCAAAGATGCCGAACGCGATGGCTGGCGCTGAACCGGTTGATTCACTTCCGTACGTTACACTACCCAAGGGTTGGGATCAGATCGAAGCGGATCTCCTGCATATGATAGAGAATGTGCTGGCGGAGTACCAGGGTGACGCTGGCCGCGTTTACCTTACGGGCTTGAGTTACGGAGGATTCGGTACGTGGTATATCGCAAGCAGGCACCCTGAGCTGTTTGCCGCCATCAACCCGATTGTAGGATGGGGACACCCCGACCTAATGGAGCCTATTGCCGGCGCGCAGTTGCCCGTGTGGGTCTTCAGCGGCGGTCGCGATCCCGTGGTGCCGAAAAAATATTTCCTGCCCGGCCTGAACAAACTTGAAGAGCTCGGGCACAAGGAAGTACGCTATACTATTGAAGAAGACATGGGCCACGACACGTGGAAACGGGTTTACGCCGGGGATGATCTGTACACCTGGTTGCTGGCGCATTCGAGGTAACGTGCTTACGTGTGTAGGTGTTTAAGTGTTTATGTTATGACGTACTAACGTAAGCACATACGCACGTAAACACGTAAACACATTATCACTCCTGTCGCCTTTGCAGCAACTCGAGTTTCCGTACTTCGAGTTCGAGGCGGGTGACTTCCTGTTTCAGCTTCTGATCCTGCATGGTCCGGAAGGCGGAGATGGCTTCGGACAGTGACTCCAGTTGTTTGTTGATTTCTGTGAGTTCGGCTTTCGTGTTTCCATCGCGTTTGTATTGCCACGATATCAGTTGTCCGGTGGACGGGTCAAGGCTTATCGCCGCGGATCTCCTGCCTTTGAAAAGCTCCGAAGGTGCAATATGTTTTAGTTGCCCGTGTTGCGGAACGACGAAAAGGTGATCGATCACCCGGCCTTTATCCAACAAGCCATTCTGGTGGACCGTAACGACGAGGTGATAGTACCTGGGTGCGATATAGTACAACACATCCCGCCTTTTGTTCACTTCATCCGCAGCTACCTCGCTGCCGGTACCGGTGTCGGTGATGGTGACAGCGACAGCGACAGACGGTAATGCCGTCAGGGCATTGGCGACAGCTGTGTCCAGTTGTGGAATCGCGACAACTTTTTCAGAAATCCCACCGGGGGGGATATCGACGATTTCCGTCACTGTAATTTCCTGTTCTGTGGATACCTTGTATGAAGTTTCAGTGAGGCCGGGTCTTATTCCTTGCAGTTGGGTAAGTCCGGTAAGGATGTTGGTGACCAGTCCGATACCACCCGAAAGCACCACTGCCCCTATCGGTTCCCGGGAAGCATTCCAACCGGCGAGGATTCCATTCCGGTCCAGCTTAAAAGCCCAGTCGAAGCGCGCGCCTCCTTTGGCAAGCTGGGCGGGAAAAGACATTTCGAAGAGCCTGTTCCTGTCCGGGACGATGATCTCTTCAACTTTTACGTCATCGGATATCACGATTTCAAACTTGCGATCCCGGATGTCCTCCCTGTCCCCGGTAGACATGCCTTGCAGCACATAACCCTTGAGGTTGTAGGTAACTGTTATCCGCAATTTTTTTTCCGGAAGGTAGTAGCCGATTACCTGGCACGCGGATTCCGTAACCAATGACAGGGCGACCAAAGCGGCCAGCAGCAATGTTTTCATAGGAGCGTGGTTTTTGAAATGCAATATAGGGGATAGGGGGATAGGGGTATAAAGGTATAAGGGTATAAAGGTATATAGGTGTATAGGTGTATAGGGTATAGCGGTATAAGGGATGACCACATAAGGGCATTTATGGTAGAGACGCGATACATCGCGTCTCTACCACAACGCATGGTGTTGGAGCACGTGTTCAGGCGTTACGGGAGTGCTGCAAATAAAGCGCCCTAACAGACGATTACACTAAAAAAAACGGGAAACAAAATCAATTGCTTGACCTGTCTCCCGTCTTTGTTACCCGACAACCGTAGTTGCTGAGTAACCCCAAGGGCCTCTGCCAGAATTAAACCCTCAGCAATTACCTTGCGATATTTGTTTAAGGCCCTGTACCCACACCAGGGTATCCCGAAGGATTCTTAACGTGAACACACTCTTCAATCACCGGACTTTTTGTTCTTACCTCCCGTAGGAAATAATTTTTGTTTACCGATGATCTCTGATAAATCTGTAAATGACGACTTGGTGATATGAAGGTAATTTGACTTTATATGCCTGCCAAATAAATTTCAAAAAAGAACTCCACAACTTTTCAACAGATTTATCAACATGATGAACGTGTTAAAGTGCCTGCCTGCCATCGCCATCGCGCTGACCTTTGGGGGCAGGCGGGTTGGAGTGGTCAGGTTTGGGTCGGTGGAATCCAAGACCTTTAGGTTTGCATCAGTACTTTGTATTTTATCTATACAGTACTGTAATTCAGGTGTCTATGATATGCTATTAAAAGCAACAATTGATTTAAAATTTCGTCCTTTCCAAAAAGAACGTCACAACATTGAAAACCAGGATGGGCGACATACGAGGACTCGCCTTTGTATAATCGCGGTTGGTTTTAGAGAGACAACCCCTTATATTCATCCCTGGTAATTCATTGGTTCAATATCCAGTTAATCCTGATATGAGCAGCAGACGCACATTTATCCATAAGGCTGCGGCGGGAGTAGCAGGACTCTCTCTTGCCCAGCATGCCTTTGCCGGCATTATCGTGCCCCAGCGCAAGGAACGGCTGGGAGTTGCCCTGGTGGGGTTAGGGTATTACAGCACTGACCTGCTCGCCCCCGGCCTGCAAAAAACGCAGCATTGCCACCTG
>DATBVZ010000557.1:0-3311 GCA_036515095.1 Cyclobacteriaceae bacterium
CTGGCATCCGAGAAATGTTTTGTCACGCAGCCCACGTTAAGCATGCAAATTCAGAAGCTCGAGCTGGAGCTCGGGGTGAAGATATTTGATCGCACCAGGCAACCTGTAATCCCCACAGAAATTGGCGCCGGTATTATTGCGCAAGCGAGAGTTATTCTGCGCGAAGCAAATGTGATTGAACAGATCATCAACGATCAAAAGGATATCATGACCGGAGAAATCCGCATTGGTATTATCCCAACATTGGCGCCTTATCTATTGCCACCTCTTTTCAAGCAAATGCGCGAAAAGTATCCGCAGCTCGACCTGGCAATTAAAGAAACCATTACGGGTGAAGTGATTCAGGAATTAAAGAACAACCGACTCGATTGCGGGCTGGTGGTAACGCCATTAAAAGATCCATCCATCAGGGAGGATGTTCTCTTTTATGAGGAGTTGTTTGTATACGTTTCCAGGAAGAACGCCCTTTGTGACAAAAAATATGTGCTGGTCAATGAGATTGACCCGGATCAGCTTTGGTTGCTGGAAGAAGGGCATTGTTTCCGATCGCAGATCCTGAATCTGTGCGAATTACGGAAGGGTTCTGATTTTCATTTCAGGTACGAGACCGGAAACATTGAAACCTTAAGGCGCATGGTTGACAAAAGTGATGGTATTACCATTCTGCCTGAACTGGCTGTGATGGAATTCAGCAAACCACAGCTAAAACTGGTGAAGCGACTAAAAGAACCAAGTCCAGTGAGGGAAGTAAGCCTGGTAACCCACCGTGATCACCTCAAGGCAAAACTCATCAAAACACTAAAGGAAGAGATCCTCAATATTGTACCGAAGCAAATGCAGAAGCTTCAGAATAAAAAAGTGGTGGAGATTAATTATTGATTGTTGGTGCATGCCCGAACTGAACCGAGTTTAATGAACCATCGAAAAATGCAGCTGAACAACTTTGCTTACGAACGGACCTTAAGGAGAGGAATCAATGCTTTGGAGGCCGTTGATCACGAAGCAATGACGAGCATAGGAGGGTGAAGACGCTGAAGGAGGTGAGGGGGGTTGAGACTGAGGTTGAAAGGAGGGAGAGGCACTCATTTAATTAACTACTTATATTTTAGTAATTACTCATATTTCAGGCTTTCCACAGGGTTGGCTTCGGCCGCTTTTAGCGCGTGAAATCCGACCGTCAAAAAAGCGATGAAAAAAGTGACGGCCCCGGCCACTAGAAAATAAACGACCGATATTTCAGTGCGAAAGGCAAAATTGTCAAGCCAGTCTTTCATCACAAACCAGGCCACCGGCCAGGCAAGAAAATTGGAGACGAGGATCCACACGGCAAACTCTTTGGAGAGAAGTAAAACAACTTGCGCAGAGGTGGCGCCCAAAACTTTGCGAATACCAATCTCTTTGGTCCGTTGTTCAGTCACAAAAGCAGCCAGGCCAAACAACCCGATGCAGGCAATAAAAATCGCGATCGACGAAAAAATAATAGAAGCAAAGTTCGTTTTCTGCTCGGCAAGATAGAGGCGGGCCAGGGTGGCATCGATAAAATTGTAATTCAGTGGATCACCGGGTGTAAATTGCTTCCATTTGTCCTGGATGTAACCCAGCGTGCCTTTCATGTCGTCGGCGGCAACACGTACCGACAGCATGTTGGCGCGATGGCGCGGCTCATGAAGATGAAGAACCAGCGGCCTTACCCGGGTGTGCAGCGACTCGTAATTGAAATCGTTGACGATTCCTATAATTTTATAACCATGGCCTTTGTCGCGGGCGTCCAGGGAGAATAATTCCTTTCCGACCGGGTCGTCGGTGGGAAGTATAGCAGCAGCAGCCTCATTCACCAATACCGCATCTTTGTCGGACGGAAACGCCTGGGAAAAGTAACGGCCCTGCTTTAATTCAATCTGGAACGTCTTCAGAAAATCATAATCTACAACCACAAACTGGCAGAGCATGGGATCCGTTCCTGAATTCTTGTTGAACAGGTAGCCGCTGCCCGGCACACCGGTGGTAAACATGCGCGACGCGTTGGTGAGGGAAAGTACGTTGGGATTCTTCAATAGCTCTTCCTTGAACGCATCGATGTGATCACCCAGCAGGCCGGCATTGCTGATGGAGAGCAGGTGTTCCTTGGTGAACCCCAGGTTCTTATTCTGAATAAAATTCAGTTGCTTTTTTATAAGGAGCGTGCCGATCAGCAGACAAATTGAAATCGCAAATTGAACAATAACCAAACCATTGCGCAACAAACTCCTTCGTGCTCCGCCTCCCTCACCTCCTTTCAGGACTTTTGAAGGCCTGAAAGCGGACAGATAAAATGCCGGGTAGCTGCCGGCAAGAATACCCACCAGGATAACAAATCCGATCAATAGGGGGATGGTGTAAAACTCATCGATGAGCACCAGGCGCAAATCCCTTTCGAGAAAAGCGTTGAAAAGTGGCAGCGCGATGGTCAACAAGGCCAGCGCAAGCAACATCGCGAAGAAACTTGTAAAAATAGCCTCACCGATAAACTGGAACATGAGGAGGGACCTTTTGGAGCCAAACGTCTTTCGGATGCCCACCTCTCTTGCCCGTCTCTCTGATTTGGCCGTTGATAGATTCATGAAGTTGATAACAGCCAAAAGCAAAATGAACACGGCCACGGCTGAAAACATATACGTGTAAACAATGTCACTGGTACTAATGTCTCCCCATTCCGTATTGGGATCTATTCCATATTGGCGCTGCGAATGCAGGTAAATGGAAGTGAAGGGTTGCAGGTGAAATGCATACTTATTACCGCTGTCGAGAAATTGTTCGACAGTCACACCCAATAGTTTCTCTACCTGGGGGCCTACTTGTTCCTTTACCACAGTGTGCAATTTTTTCTCGAAAGCGACTACATCGGTTCCCGGTCGCAGAACGACATAAGTAGTGAACCATATATCCGTCCAGTTTTCGTTCACCGGGTAGGTAGTTAGCGATTCAAGATAATCGCAGTGGAAGTGGGACTTGCGTGGAAAGTCTCTTACCAATGCAGTGACCTGGAAACTTTGTCCCGATTCGGTCGGCAATAGTTTGCCAACCGGGTTTTCTTTTCCGAAGATTCTTTTTGCCGCAGATTCGGTGAGCACAATTGAATTGGGTTCTGCTAGTGCCGTAGCTGGATTTCCTTCAACGAATGTTAAAGCAAAAAACTTAAAAAAGGTAGAGTCAACGGCATAAATGCTGCCACTGCGAAATAGTTTGTCGTTGTGCCGGAAGGCTCGCGGGCCGTAGTATCCGATCCTCGTATAGGCAACCACTTCCGGATAATTCTGCAACAGTACCGGGCC
>DATBVZ010000558.1:0-6688 GCA_036515095.1 Cyclobacteriaceae bacterium
CGGTCCAGCGATGCATCTCCGAGTTCTTCCGGAGTGCAAGGCTTCATACCGCCGTCGTACCAGATCAACTCAAAGGGTGGAAGTTCTTCCTGCTTTGGAAATTTGAAGCGAACTATGCACGAGTACGGGAAGGCCACGTCATTGCGAACGGGGTGACTTACGTGATCGTCGATCGCACAGGTTGTGGTGCCGTAGGCTTCTGCGGACAGCGGGGCTGTCTTGATGCCCAACGAAAGGAACAAAGGCCAGAGGCTATAGTGTCCCATATCGGCAATACTTCCGCCGCCGAAGTCATACCACCCGCGGAAGACATTGTGGGTATAGTTGGGATGGTACGGACGGTGAGGTACCGGTCCCAGCCAAAGATCCCAGTCAAAACCTTCCGGCACAGGCGGCGTATCGGCAGGGTTTGACGTCCACTGTGGCCATACCGGACGGTTAGACCAGTTGTGGATTTCCAGGAGGTTGCCGATCCGGCCCTCTTTGATCCATTGCCTTGCTCTTTCATTCCCACTTCGCTTGCTCCAGGCGAGAAGGTGTGTGCTTACACCGGTGTTTTTTGCCGTTTCAATGACGAGGCGGGCTTCGTGCATGCGGTTGGCAAGGGGCTTGTGGATAACCACATGCTTGCCCTTCTTCATCGATGCCACAGAAATGTATCCGTGCAGGTGGTCGGGGGTCATGATCTTCACGGCGTCAATCCCATCTTCTTTGTCCAGCAGTTCGCGGAAGTCGGCATAGGAGCTACAACCTTCATATTTTCCGGACCCCTTGGCCTTGCCATAATATTTTTCGACCAGCTCTTTGCCAATATCCCTGCCTCCGGGAATGCCTTTAAAGCCTGCACCCCAGGCGGGATCCTCCAATACTTCGCGTATCCCATCTCGAATCCCGTTCGGCGACCAATCGACGTAATTGGTACTCAACTTGTTCGGATCGCACACCGAGACGATGTGCAATTGAGGGTTTGTGATGATATCACACATTTCGCGAAGACCCTGCGTGCCGCATCCGATATACGCAAGGTTAACTTTGTCACTGGGCGGAACAAAGCCGGAACCCCCGACTACATGCCTTGGCACAATACTAAACGCAAAGGATGCAGCGGCGGCAGTGCCTATGAATTCGCGACGGTTGATGTTTTTTCTGGTTTTCATTTCTGTGGGATATAATGATACAATTCTTGTAATCCGGTAGTGATGAAATTAAGAAATATTAAAAAGGTTATAACAAAGTTTTTGAGGATTAATCTGATTTCATGTATAAATCTCCGATCTATGGTTATGAGAAATGATCCCGGGACAGGAGCAACAGGGTTACGTATGGCACATGGAGGTAAGAGAGGTTGAACCCGGGGGTGTCTTGTCTCAGTGATAAATTAAAAAAATCACCTCTTCCTTTACCACTTTTCTCCCTGTTTATCGCGTAAGGGGTAAGACTAAACTTACTTACCTATGAAATTACGTAACAACAAGGGCGAAAAGGCCATTTTACGCGTGATTTTGGCAATTATAGCGCTGGCTTTGGTGGCCACCGCGTGCCAGGATAACGCGGTGGATGAACGTGCCGCAAACGCCAAGGAGATCAACGAGTACCTGAAATCCCTTAGCTATGATCCGGACGCTCTCCTGCAGGTACAAGAGACCGGCAGTGAACCCACTGTGCATTCATTGTCGCAAAGTACCTCACTGGGCACCAACCGGACCGGAGGGTATAACATCACGTGTGTCAAGGACGAGTACAACCTCAAATCGAACTTCGAGGAAGTTGCCATTCTACGCCCCACAAATGGTGTGATCTATCCCGGGGCGCTGGTAATTGGTGATATCGAAATGCTGGATGGCGCACCCACGCCCCTTCAGATCCCGCGATCTCCGGCCAAACTGCGTATTGACTTGCCGGGCATGGGAGAGAATGGAAACCTCGTTGTCGACAATCCCAACAACAGCAACGTGCAGGCAAGGATTGATGAGGCGCTGGGTTGGTGGAATGACAATGCCTACGAGGAGGGCTATGTAAACCCGGCCTACATTTCGTACAAAACTTCTACTTCGTATTCATCTCAACAGCTATCCATCGATGTGGGACTTAATGTAGCATGGGCATCGGGCGATGTGGCAGGGCAATTTAACTACACGTCCAATACCGAAAAGAGCGTAGCCATGATGGCCTTCAAGCAGGGTTTTTATGCAGTAACTATGGATGTGCCTGAGCAACCTGCGGACGTGTTCGGTCCGGGTATCGGTGTTACCGATGTTGAAAGTAAAATCCATTCCGGCGCACCGGCTGCCTACGTTCATTCCGTTGTCTATGGACGGATCATCATGTTTCGCATGGAGACCAGCATGTCTGTAACCAGCGCTGATCTGAAACTTGCGCTGGAATACTCGACGGGTGTGACTTCAGTTTCCGGTACGAACGAGACCAGGATAAAGAATATCCTGGCCAACACCTCTACCACAGTGGTTACCATTGGTGGTAATGCGGAAGTTGCAGCGCAGGCGGTAAGTGCCAAAAACTTTGGTGACCTGCAGGTGGTCATTCAGGGTGAGAATGCTGTTTACAGTAAAAGCAATCCGGGGGTTCCGATTTCGTATACCATCCGCTATCTGAAAGACAACCGGCTGGCTAAGATGGGATACACTACTGATTATTCGGTGACCAACTGTTCGGAAGCGCTTGTTCCGGGGGCAAAGGTAAGTGTTCAGAATGATGCCGGTTATGTCGTTCGCTTTTATGTACGCTTCAAAGACAAGAATAACAAAGCACAGAGCCATTCTTCCGGCGACTTCAGCCTGGGATTTGTCCGGAGCTACACCTTACCGGATGGCGCCCACGATATTACACTTGATGTGGACTTTCTAAGTGTTTTCGACTGGTTTGATTTTTGGGAAACAAAATACGCGGTCCCGGCGAAGAAGTGTCACAAAGTGTGGGGCACTCTTTTCGATAAACAACATGCGGAGATAACCTGCAATTGATGAGGGAAATGTTGGCAATAGAGTGGCTTGAATTACTGCCTGGCAAGAAGCGTTCTGTAGTGCGCTGCCTTGTCAGGCAGGTCAAGGCGCAGGTACGCTTCTGCTAATCCTTCCAGGACAAGCGTCAGTTCTTTTTCGTATTTGTCCGGGTGTTGAAGCAAGGATGCGTGGGCTTGTTCAAAGTAACCAATGGTGGTAGGGTAGTCTTTCAGGGCCAGCAGGCATTCACCAAGTGCCAGCTGGCTTATCCCTACCAACTCATGATCCGGTGGGAGAAATTCATGCCGCAAAATGTATGCTTTTTCAAAATTGGTCCGGGCCTCCTGAAAATTCCCTTTTCCCATGAGCGTTTTTCCAAGACCCATAAGTGCAAACGCGCTATTGACGTTATCTTCAGGCAGCAGTCTCTTGTTCAAGGCTATGGCCTCGCGAAACAATTCTTCGGCCATGGATAGATCGTGCCTGAGCAGATGGGTATTTGCCAGGCTTTGCATTATGGCGGCGACGTAGTAATGACCGTCTCCGAAGATCGAGCGGACCTTGGCCAGCGCATCTTCATATAAGAACGCCGCCGAGTCGAGAATTCCAAGGTTTGTATACGCTCTGGCGAGGTTGGATTGGCTGGCAAGGGTTTCGACATGCAGAGGGCCCAATATCCGTTGACGCTGATCCAATGATTGTTTGATCAGAGAAACAGACTCGCGCCATTGTCCCTGATTCTGTTTAAGACTTGCCAGGTGATTGAGGGTGACAGCAATTTCAAGGTGAGGCTCCTTGTACAGGCTGTGCTTCATCGCCAGCGCGTCTTCAAGGTATTTCTCTGCTTCTTCGTACTCACCAAGTTTGCGCAGACTGGTGCCGATCACATGAAGATCATTCGCGAGATCGGGATGCGGTGTTTCGTATATGTTTTGATGAATGGCATACGCTTTTCGAAATACAGAATCCGATTCCAGGAATTGTCCCTTGTTATAGTAAGCGGCGCTAAGTTCAATCCAGGCATCTGCCATTTCCGCGCCCTGTGTCATTTTCAGCCGTTGATACATTGCAATAGCCTGGATCGTAACAAGCTGTGCCGAATCAGTCATTCCCTTTGCATTAAAGACCTGACTCAGCAAGACCAAATTACCCGCTATGGCTTTGTGCGGCGCATCATACGATTCCTGCCAGACCGCCATCGCCCGGCGGGCCAGTGAATCACTCTTTTCATACCTGCCAAGACTTAGGTAAACACTGCTGATCTGCTGCATCAGCGAGGCCAGTACTTCCGGCTGACTTTTGAGATTTTCGCCAAGTTTTGCAAGGCCTTCGTCGAGGAGTTGAACGGCAGTCAGCGTATCGCCGTTCCCGTTATTTGGATCAGCTGATGAGAAGACGCCGGTCAGCAAGTTGACCACTTCGGCTGATTTGGCGGCTTCCTGCCGGGCCACATCCCGCTCACCGGAAAGCCGGTACGTATAGTAGCCAACGATTACGATCAGGAGCACGAGAGAAATGCCGGCCGCTGAAACCAGCTTGCGATTTCTTCTTAAGTACTTTCCAAAGACATAGCCGGCTGTTTGTTCACGGGCTTTGACCGGGTAGTCATACAAACAGGATCCGATATCTGCCAGTAACTCCTCCACCGAGCTATACCGGTCCCCCGGGTCCTTCTGAAGCGCTTTTTCGCATATGGCCTGAAGGTCCTTTGTCAGGTCTTTGACCGACAGGGAATCCGGCAGCGAAAGGCTGTCATGAATTGATTTTGGACTTTTGGTCAGGATTGCCTCTTTCAAGGCAAAGCGGTTATGAAAATGCTGCTGAAAAGGATGGACCCCGGTGAGAATTTCGTACAGAATGGTACCGAGGGAATAGATGTCGGATGAGGTGGATGCACGCTGTGATGTCAATTGCTCAGGGGAAGCATAGGCCAGGGTAAAGCGATTGGAAGTGTGAAAGTTGGCGTTGTCGGAAGGTTCGTGCGACGGCTTGGCGAGATGTGAAATTCCGAAGTCGAGAAGTTTTACTTTGCCGTTGGCATCAACAAGAATATTCCCGGGCTTGAGGTCAAGATGCGCAATTAGTGCGCGGTGCGCGTAGCTTACCGCTTCACAGGTCTGCTGAAAAAGACCGATCCGCTCCCGGGTTGACAGCTTATTTTTACTGCAATATTCCGTTAGGGACAGACCGGAGATGTACTCCATGGTAAAATAAGGTCTTCCTTCATCCGTAAAACCTCCATCATAGAGGCGTGCAATATGCGGATGATTGAGACCGGCGAGGATCTGACGTTCTTCATTAAACTGGTGCTGGAAGGTATCGTTGTGAACAGCAGATTTCATTAGCTTCAGGGCTACGGTCTGCCTGAACTGCCCGTCAGCGCGTTCGGCCAGAAATACAGAGCCCATGGCGCCATCGGCGATATGAGATGTCAACGTAAAGGCGCCGATTCGTGAACCTGCAAGCGAGGCATCGTCATGCCAGCCATCCAGGATGGTATGGGCGGACCTGTCCAACAGCGGATGAAGGTTGGATTCTTCGTCCAGAAGCGCCTTTACGATGGTATAGGTACCGGGCTCACTTGTCCGGATCCTTTCAAGCGCAAGGCTTTTTTCGTCTTCCGGAAGATCCGCCAGACGGTGAAACCATGCTTCAACGGACGCCCAGGTATCCGGATTGATCCTCATAATCCATGACTTACGTTTGTGCTATTTCAGCCTGCTTTTCTAAGTTGACAACTAAGCCACGCTTTTGCCAGTCGCCAGTCGCGGCGTACCGTTTCTGTTGACACCCCCATTATCGCGGCGATCTCGTCATGATTGTAGCCTCCAAAGAAGCTAAATTCAATGACGCGGCTTTGCCGCTTGTTAATGTGCCGTAAGCGGCTTAATGATTCGTCCAGCAGAAGGATCTCCTCGGGAGTTGTCTCAATGGGGTTTACAACCGCTCCGTAAGTCATTCTTATCTGATCGCCGCCGCGTTTTTGCCGCTTCTTCTGACGGGCGTAGTCGATCAGTATTCTCCGCATTACAATGGCCGAGATGGCCAGAAAATGGGAAATATTTTTGAACTGATACTGCTGTTGCCTGAACATTTGGTCGTACAACTCATGCACAAGCGCTGAAGTGTCAAGCGTGTGATTGAGATTTTCATGCCGCAGCTTATTGTGGGCAATTCTTCGCAATTGGTCATAGCAACTATGAAACTGTGCTCTTAAGAGTGATAACCCCGAATTGGTTTGGTTAATGGCAGTCTGAGCCATGGTATCGTACTTGCATGAATTAATAAATTACGTCAATTAACTGCACAAGACCGACTCTTTGTACATGAAATAGTGCAGACTGCGGTATTTTCCAGGATGTTCTGCACTGCGCACGGGAGACCCCAACGGTGTTGATCAATCCCCACGCTATTTCCCGGCACCCGGGTACCGATATGCTCTGCTATGGGTGCCTGTGTGGGTTGGCGTCTAATTTGCTAATTCGCCAGAGTAGCGCCGGACGGGATTGATTCTGCAGTCCACTGTTCCCGGATTATTAGCATGAACTCAAAGAAAATATTCTCCTGTATGCAAAAAAACCGAATTCGGTCAGTTTACCTTTTCATCGCTTTGGCATAAAGACCGGTTATCCTAAACGCACTTGTGAATACCTGAAACCCACGCCAGCCATGAAGAACCTATTTGAGCATCCCGGAAGAAAGCTATTTTGCTCTTCGCTGCTGGCAGG
>DATBVZ010000559.1:0-5771 GCA_036515095.1 Cyclobacteriaceae bacterium
ACGTAATTGTTGGTGCCCAGATCAAAGTTAAAGGATTGGGTGGTGCGGCCTATCTTGTTATCCCACTTATAGTCCCATTCCTCGTCGTCATCATCCCATTCTTCATCGGCGCTCCAACTCTCTTCCGGCGGGGCTTCTGGAATCGAATCGGTTTCGTTGCTCAGTATGGAAGTGGTATCATTTCTTTCCAGCTTATCGATTATGTCTTCGAAGAGTTGCTGGAAATCGTAATCCCTGAGTATGCTAATATCATCGCGATCTTGCACTGTCAGCACGACTTTCGTGGAATTGGTCAGGTTTACTATCACGGTATCCGCTGCAGGCTGCTGGGCATGCAGGAGAGTGAAACTTGCCAGCAGGTACGAAGTAACAATTATTTCTCTGATCATAACTTTATCTTTTGTTCTGATCGCGCTTTTTAAAATTCAGCGCGAAGATATCATCCTTCATCTGCCTCAGATCACCGATCGGATCCTGGTTATTCTTGAGATCACCGGCTTTGTCCAGCAGCTTCTTCAGACCAGATGTCTTTGTCTTATCATCCGTTGCGTCAGCCACCGAATTCTTTCTCAGGTATTTTGCACTGACCTCATCGGCTTCGAGCACCAGTTTGTAGGAAGCAACTTCGGGCTGAACGTCAGCGACGAATTCGGATGCGCGCGTGGGTTCAACGGCAATCAGGGAATCCGGATCGCCGGAAGATGATTCGGGATTAGTGAATGCCATCATGTCCTTGTCGATTGTTTCCACATTCCTATCCCGAATTGAAGTCGCATTTTGGGGCGGGAGTTTCGCCGAAGCAGCGGGCTGCGTTGTTTCTTCGGCAGCAATTTCGGGCATGCGGTCGTTTTCCAGGCGGGGCTGAACACGCTCAGGGGGTTGGGGGAGGGTTTCCTGCTGTGGGGCAGGCTCCTTTCCGGCAACAAGGGGCTCCCGGATACTCCCGTCGCGAAGCGACCAGATGAAGATCGAAGCCGTGATAAGCAACAGCACGGCTGCAGCGATCTTTAGCCATAACCCGCGTTGATGCCTGCGCAATCCTCCTTCGATACGTGTCCAGGCAGATGAGGGTGGAGCAGTTCTGAGGTTTTCAAGTCGCTTGCGGAACAGTTCGTCAGGTAGCTGATTCATTTTTCTTTATTTTTAGCTGACAAAACATCGTAGTCGTTGAGTAATTTCCGGAGATGTGACCGCGCCCTGCTCAGCTGGGACTTGCTGGTGTTTTCGCTTATTCCCAGGTGGTCGGCGATCTCCTTATGCGAATACCCGTCGATGGCATACATGTTAAATACAATCCGGTAACCCGGCGGTAATTCGCTTATCATCTCCTGCAGATCCTGCACTTCGAGATGATCGAGTAGCTGCGCGGCATCCGCTCCCCACCTGACCTCATCCAGATCGGTCTCCAGGTACATGTTCCTGTTTCTTCTCAGCACAGTCAACGCCTCATTTACCACGATCCTTCTTATCCATCCTTCAAAGCTGCCTTCGCCTCTGTACTGATCGATTTTTTCAAAAACCTTCATGAAGGCGCAGACAAGAACGTCTTCCGCTTCCGCCGGATTGCGGACATAGCGGTAACATAGTGCATACATTTTGGGAGAAAACAGATCGTACAGTTCCCGCTGGGCGTTAGTGTCGCGCCTCCGGCAACCGTGGATCAGATCATCTTCTCTTGCGCGGTAAATGTGTAATCCCATTAAGTGTGTTCACCCGGAAGATGCACCCGGCCGGGCTGAGGTTGCTTCCGCCACCAAATTTAGTCAGGGAAATCTGCTGCCCGGCCTAATACGCAGCTTCGTAGTCGACCGTTATAGACATCCAGGCGTATTTTTTCGGCTCGACCGTTACCGGATTGATCTCCCCGGAACCTGTGAAAAGATTGGCAAAAAGGCCTTTGGGCTCTTTAACGAATACGGAATACCTGCCGGGGGGAAGTTTGACCTTAAATCGTCCGTCGTCGCGGCTGACCACGGAAGCTACCTGCCTGGTCTTTATGTCGGAAAAGAACATATCCTGCTGTGCGGCGTCGCTGAATGTGGTAAGCTCATAAATCAGGATCTCCCGGCTGATCCCGAGGTCAGGAGCAACCGTTCGATCAGGCCCCGGCATTTGATTCCCACTGAGCCAGAACACCTGTCCCTTGATGCCCTGCCTTTGGCACAAGCCAGACTGCTCAGGCAACAGAAGTCCGGCCAGCAAAACCAGAAGCGTCCCCATGATCTTCATGACAATCAATATAAAGTTTTTTCAGCGTAGATTGACAGAATGACCGCACTATTTTGGAGGGGGTGGGGTATGGGAGGACCATTCGCTCATTCACTCATTGTCTCAAGGCCTACCGATCATGGCGGATCACTTGCGGATTCCCCCGGTAGTCGATGTTGCTTGCAACTCCTTCCTCCATTTCGAGAATGCCGGTAACATTGACCTTCGCGGATGAAGCGCCCGAGGTTTCGATCGTGGCTTCTTCGACCTCCAGGTTGTACGCATTGAGACTGGAGGCAAATTTGATCTCCGCGCTAAGCGTGCGTGCCCTTCCCGAAAGATCGGCTTCCGCATTTCCGTTAAGCGTTACCATAATGTTCTGCGCATCCAGATTTCCGCGCGCCCTGATCGGTCCTTTCAGATCGATATCAATATCATCCATTGACAGTTCTTCCAAACGGATCGTTCCGTAGCCCACTGCTTCCAGGTTTTCAAGCGAGGGCATGGTTATGTTGATACGTACTTCATCGACGTCGATATCCTCGAAGTTAAAATTGAAGTTCCGCTTTCCTTCGTAATCAATAACAAGCGTTTCACCGGAACGGTAAACGTTGTATTTGTCTTTTTCATGTTCAGGTCCGATGAGCTCAACGCTGTAATTGTCTCCGCCGTGGATGTTCACATCAAACGCGCCGCTAAGGTCAATTCCATCAAAGTCGGTGAGGTCGGTGTTCCCCGGTACGGACGACCATGGTGTGTCCGGACAATCCGTGCAGGTGAGTCCTTCGTTGCTCATTATCCAGGTATGTCCGTCCATGTGGCCGTAGTCCACATATTGGCTGATAAACGCGCTGAAATCCTCTTCCATGACAAAGGGATGGTTGTAGGGAATGTAGAGGTAAAGATCCAGTCGCTGTGCGCGGAACGTGGCATTGTCCCTGAACCGCAGGTTTGAATCAAAGGTCAGGATCGAGTCTTCCTGCAACACTTCGTAGGTTACCATTTTGGCATTTTCGATGGCATCCTGGCGGCTGCTTCCCTGGGCCTGGTAGGATTCAACCAACTTGAATTCTTTTCCGTCGTAGCCGCGGAGGGTGAGGTCTACTACGTCGTAATCGTCCAGGCCCGCTTCGTGTACTTTCAGTACGGCAGTTTTGTTGTCCAGTACGAAAATGCGCTCCGTCCTGTACGTACCTTCCTCCTTGAACTTATAGGCAAGCTGGGGGATGCCGAAACCCAATGCTGCTACGCTGGCGAAAAAGAGCACAAACAACGCCCAGCCAAGCGGAGCTGTGATTACCCCGCTCTTGGATAGTATGGCCACCCCCATCAGAAGAATCAGGATACAGGGTATGATAGCCGCAAGACTGCCTGCAAGCAGCATCCATCCGGGCACCAGGTTTTGAACGGATTCCAACGGAAAGCCCAGGTCACCTGAATCCAGGATGCCCCAGTATTCGGGAAAAGCGAAAATACCGAGTACGGCGCCGATGGCTGTGACGACGGAAAAAATGAGCGCTGAAGCCACAACGATGATCAGGATGCCGATGGCAACACGAAGCACTTCTACCAGCGGACCGAGTACCTTACCCAGGCCGGCAATCAGAAATGCGATCAGGCGAAAGGGGAAGAGCAGGATCTTTGTGAGCGCACTTTCATTCTCATCCTCCTTCAGGTTTAACCCTTTCTTTATATTAGACTCAATATTCGAAAGGGTAACGGGCTCCCCCTGCATTTGCATTCTGTCGGTTATCGTGTGCGCCTCAGGAAGGATAACCCAGAGTACGATATAGACCAGCAGGCCGAGACCGCCAACCAGGGTAAAGACAATGAAAAGGATCCGGACGATGGTTATATCAATTCCAAAGTAAACCGCTATGCCTCCGGAAACGCCACCCAACGCCTTGGTCTCCGGGTCGCGAAACATCTTTTTGTTGTCAGCGGGTTCTTCAATATCGAATGACCCCGGCATGGCCACCCAGAGAATGATGTAGATAACGAACGTGATGCCATAGAAAGCAGTAAATAAGGCGAAGAGGAGCCGTATCCAGACGGGATCGATGTTCGCATAGTGCGCGATACCGGCACAGACGCCGCCCAAGATCTTCCGTTTCTCATCGCGAAGAAGCTGCTTTGGCGGCTTATAGGAGGAATACCCTTCCTCCTGGCCGGCGGATTTACTTTTCTCTTCCGATGAAGGACGCGGCGATCCGCCGATGACCTCTTCTTCCTCCGCGGCCCGGAAGTCGCTTACACTACCCATGGTCTGCATCAGGCTGTTGACATCTTCAGCGGTAATGACCTGCTTTCCCTCGTTGAGTTTGGACAGGAAGATCTCCGCAATGCGGCTTTCGATGTCAGCCAGAATCTCAGTGCTGTCTTCAAAGGAAGAGAAGTACTTATTGATCGAGTCGAGGTATTTCTTTAATCGCTCATACCCGTCTTCCTCAATGTGAAAGATGATGCCGCTGATATTGATGCTTATATTCTTTTTCATCGGTTATGGAATTATTCTTTTTGATGCATTTTTCCGGAACACCTGACTGATAGTTGCAATCCGCCGTTGACAATTACAGAAAACAGGTCTCATAATTGCGGGTGATCAAAGTTAGGTTGCCCGTGCTTTCGAGGTAATCATTTGCGTTGAATTCACCAGTTCGTCCCAGGTCTCCGTGAGTTTTTCAAGGACTTTGCTGCCTTTGTCGGTCAGTGTATAGTATTTCCTGGGCGGGCCGGATTTGGATTCTACCCATTTATATTCCAGCAACCCGGAGTTCTTGAGGCGCGTGAGGAGCGGATAGAGTGTACCTTCAACGACGATCATCTTAGCCGAGGTTAGCTCGTCGAGCATGTCAGAGGCATATACTTCCCCCCGCGAAATGATGTGCAGTACGCAGTATTCAAGGATTCCCTTTCTCATCTGCACCTGCGTATTTTCAACATTCATACTTAGGATCGTTAATATCAAAATCTAATACTGTATACGCAAAAGTACTATGTATAGCCAAGTACTAAGCAAAAAAAGTTATGAAAATCTTCAGGTCCCGGTAGCATACCCAAAACCGCTGATTTTCAGGCTTTGATTGCTTACTTTTGACCCTGGCATGGTATTAACCAGGTATCAGTTGACATGATGAGAAGGTCTATTTTTTTGCTGATTTTTGGTACTTCGTGGCTGATTTCGGCGGGGCAGCCCGGAAATGAGTGGATAAAATACGACCAGGAGTACTTCAGGATCGCTACCGCAGCCGACGCGATATACCGGCTTACATACAGCGACCTGCAAAATGCGGGGTTTCCTGTCACCGCAACAGACCCCCGGGCTCTCCAGGTGTTTCACCGGGGGGTAGAACAAGACATACACATTAAGGGTGAGGGTGACGGGGTATTTGACCCGGGCGACTACCTTGAATTCTACGGAAGACGCAATGACGGAACCCTTGACGCCGGTCTGTACTCCGTGCCCGCAAATCAGCCGCACAGATACTATAACCTCTACAGCGATACCACAAGCTTCTTTCTGACTTTCAACGCCTTTATGAATCCTTCCTCGCACCGGATGG
>DATBVZ010000560.1:0-6029 GCA_036515095.1 Cyclobacteriaceae bacterium
CACGCGATGCCTATCTGGTACGCGAAATCACTCAGCCACAACCTGATAACGTAGTAAGCAGCAGGCGCCGCCAGGACAAATGCAATGGCGATCATTAAATAATTTTGTAGCACTATTCAGTTATTCAACCTGCCTGCCAGCACAAGCCCGGCGCAAGGCAGGCAGGTTCTTCAATCTTTCTCAGTCGCAGCCAGCCGGTCGATTGAGACTCGTGTGCAGGCGCCAAAGCGCGATGCGTTCTGCTCACAATTTCCTGTGGCGCCGTTCCATCCCTGATGTAACCCAGGGCTGCGACCTTCGGTCTTCACCCTGGGCTTACGTATTACGCCCTTTCAGGGCTTTTATCATGCAGCGACCGGATCAATCACATCACGACGCAGGGGCCTTTGAAGGAGAACCCACGAAGAGACGATTAATCTGTATCATTACTCAATTTCTTATATTCAATTATTCAAATTATTTCAACCTCCCTTCAACGGTTATCATTCACTCATTCACTCATTCACTCATTTCCCTTTACTCGCTCCTCAAACTCTTAGTCGGATTGGCAAACGCAGCTCTAAGCGACTGCGTGCTCACTGCAAGTAACGCAATCAGCAACACAACCAGTCCGGATATCGCGAACATCCACCACGCGATGCCTATCTGGTACGCGAAATCACTCAGCCACAACCTGATAACGTAGTAAGCAGCAGGCGCCGCCAGGACAAATGCAATGGCGATCATTACAAAATATTCCCTGGTAAAGAGCAACACGATCTGAGGAGCTGTTGACCCAAGCACTTTTCTGATACCTACTTCCTTAGTCCGCACCTCGGTGACATAGGCAGACAAAGCAAACAGACCCAGACCAGCGATCAAAATGGCAAGTCCTGAAAACCATACGAGCACCTTCTTAATGTTTGTTTCGTCAAGGTACATTTGAGCGAGATTGTCGTCAAGGAAGGTGTAAAGAACCTGGGAATTAGGAGCTACCCGCTGAATCGTGGATTGTACGTATTCAGCAGCTGCTTTCGTCCGGCCTGTCTCCAGTCGCACCAACATCGTGCCTACCCAATAGGGACGGTACTCGATCACTATAGGTTCAATTTCGTGATGCAGGGAGGCATAGTTGAAATCCTTGATCACGCCCACAATCCTGCCATTTGAACCGGTCCAACCATTTGACGCCATCATCCCTACAGGCTCTTCCAGGCTGAGCAATTTCGCAGTCGTTTCATTGATGAGAAAAGCGCTTGTCGAATCGTTAACAGGGTCGATCATAGGATCAAAGTTCCTTCCTGCTACCAGAGTCATGTCCATCGTCGGAACAAAACCTTCATCGGCTCGCATGAATCTTTCGCTGGGCAGGTTTTGTGTTTCGACCGAGTCGATTCCATCGGGTACCAGCGATTCGACGCTCAGGCTGTTGCCAAGAAAAGCGCCGATATTGGCCACATTCCTGACCAGGGTGCTTTTCAGCAACTCCGTCCTGAGCGCATCCCTGTTGATCACGGCCTCTTCCCACAGCTTCCCGTACAACCGTATGCTCATGACATTTTCCTTGTCAAACCCGAGGTCTTTGTTGCTCAGAAAGTTCATCTGGCGGTATACCGTGATCACGCCGATGATCATGAAGATGGAGATCGCAAACTGAAAAACGACCAGCCTTTTGCGAAGCTTCAGAAGCGAAGATGCCGGCAGTTTGACGCCTTTGAGTGCACTGATCGGCTTAAGTCCTGCAATGAATATTGAGGGTAAGCCACTTGCCAAAAGAAAAATGATCATGCAAATACCCAGAAATAGGATCAGGTTATTCAGGCTAAACAAACCGGCTGTGTCAAGCTCCAATCCCGCAACGGCATTATAGAAAGGAATCAACGCATTACAAACGGCAAGGGACACCAACCCGGCAGCCGCAACCACCATAAAACCCTCCAGCATGAACTGCACAACGATCTCATTCTTCCTCGCTCCAATTACTTTACGCAGTCCAACTTCCTTGCTGCGTTTCAGCAACTGCGTTACAAACAGGTTGATGAAATTGACGCTGGCCATAATGATAATGAGTATGGCCATAGCGCCAAAAAGGTAGACATAGGATACATCGCTGTTCTGGCTAAGCTCCTGTTCTTTGTGTGAGCTAAGGTGGATGGATGTTATGGGATACAGCTCAAAGAAGTCGCCGTTGGCGTCCACCTCCTCCGGGGTAGCATCGCCTTCGAAAAATTTGTACTGGAATTCCCTCAGCCGCGTTTCAAACGCTTCTATATCATGGCCCTCAGGCAGCACGACGTAGGTAAAACAGGACATCCATCCCTTGTTCTCCAACCTGTCAGGCGGCAATTGGGTAAGGAGCGACGGCATTGACACCAGGTATTCGAATTTAAGATGCGTGTTATGGGCAAGGTCTTTCATAACGCCGGTGACCTCAATGTCGCCGGTGCCGCTGAGGCTAACCGATTTTCCTACTGGATTCTCTCCGGGGAAAATCGTATTGGCAAGTGTTTCTGTCAGGATGATCGTATTGGGTCGCGTAAGCGATTCCGCCACGGATCCGTGCGCGAACTGAATTTCGAAGATTTCCAGTATGCTTTGATCCGCGAGAAATCCCTGCCCTACCGGTATATGGATCTCGCCGTGCATCATGATGTCGGTGTATTGCCACTGTCCGATCCTGCCTGTTTGCTCAATGGCGGGGAAATAACTTGTGATAGCTTCTGCTACCGGAAGCGCCGACTTTGCCCATGTGGTATAATTTACACGGTAGATACGGTCTGCCTTCGCAAAGCCTGATTCATAGTTCAACTCCTGGTTAATATGGATGAGCATCATCAGGCTTACCGAAATTCCGAGTACCAGCCCGGTAATATTGATCACCGAATACGTCTTGTTCAGAAAGAGATTCCGAAAGGAGACCTGGAGAAAATGCCCTATCATGGGGTATGGGTTTCCTCTCCTGTTTTTCAATTATCAATCCAAAAGGAACAGGGGATTTTAGACCGAAAAATGCGTTTTCGAAATGACTTGTGCACGATTCTGGGAGCAAGTGTCCGCGAGCGGACCCTTCGACTCCGCTCAGGGACCGGACTACGGCTCCGCTCAGGCGCCGGACTTCGACAAGCTCAGCCACCGGTCGACAACCACCTCAACGCATTAAAAGCGCCGCGTACATGCCAAACCGGTTGTACAGCGATGGCCGTTCGCCCAGCCTGGTGAGGGTGAACCCCGACTTAAAGGCAAACTCCTGCAGCATGGAGAAGCTCAATGGAAATGGGATCCAGGATGTTGCAACGTCGGTATCGTACTCTATAATAATCAGCCTGCCATCGGGCTTCACCCAGTTTTTCATCCTGGCAAACAGCGCATCCAGGTCCGCAACGAAATGCAAGGCATTGGCAGCCAGGATTCCATCGGCCCACTCAACAGGCAAGTCGTCCCTGACAAAATCAGTTGGGATCACTGCGATGCGGGCACCTTTCCTTGAAGCTTCAATCCGCTTCAAGGACGCTTTGTCTTTGTCTACAGCGTAAACTGTGCTACCGGGGCCCAGCAGTGTTGCAAGAGCGGTCGTAAATGTTCCGGAGCCGGCTCCAAGGTCGATCCAGGTTTGAGTCCGATGCAATTGATCCACTCCGGCTTCAATGAGTGATACAGCTTCACGGTGCACCATGTTCCTGACTTGTTTTGGGGTAGATAACTACTGAAAAATAAAGTGTCTAGCAGGGGACAACAAACCATTCGTCGACCAGATAGTCCTGAACTCCATATAAATCATGCACTTAGCTCTAAATTTATTTGGAGCTATTCAATCCATTGTTTACTTTACGCCGTCGTTTTGAATAGTTAGGCTTTTCTCTTGCGTCACCGGTTAAGAATCGGAAATTTTTTGACCCTTAAACCTAAATCAATGAAGAAGACGGAAAATGCATCCCATCCGAATATCGCGGTGTATGCGTTAATGATGGTCACCCTGCTTCTGCTTGCCTGCATGCTTTTTTTGCGGGGATGACGGTTGAGCCGAAGTGATAATTTTCCAGGATAGTCCTCGGAATCTAAGCAAAGAGATCCGAGCTAAGGTATCGGTCGCCCCGATCGCAGACGATAAAAACAATCACACCAGATTCCAGTTCCGAAGCCACTTTAAGGGCTGCGCTGAGTGCGCCACCGCTGCTCATTCCGGCAAGAATACCTTCCTCCCTCGCCAGTCGTTTCGTAAACAGCCGGGCATCTGCCTCAATCACGTCAATGACCCGGTCTACCCGGTCACGCTCAAAGATCTTGGGCAGGAACGCGGGCGACCAACGTCTGATGCCCGGGATGCATGAACCGTCGGTCGGTTGTGTACCTACGATCTGAATCCCGCGGTGTTGTTCTTTCAGGTACCGGGAAACGCCCATGATCGTACCCGTGGTGCCCATTGCAGACACAAAATGGGTGATCCTGCCTTCCGTATCCCGCCATATTTCAGGACCAGTGGTCTCGTAATGAATTTTGTAGTTGTCCGGGTTGGCAAATTGGTTCAATATGTAGTAGCCATCGTGCGCCGCCATCTCCTCTGCCAGCTGCCTTGAGAATTCGATTGTCTTTGCGGCGGGGGTCAGGATCACTTTTGCGCCAAAGGCTTCCATGGCCAGGACCCTTTCCCGGGTTGAATTATCCGGCATAATGAGTGTCATGTTAAGACCCATAGTCTGGGCAATCATGGACAGCGCAATGCCGGTGTTACCGCTGGTAGCCTCCACCATTTTGTCGCCGGGTTTGATTTCTCCCCTGTCCAGCGCGCCCTTAATCATACCATATGCAGGCCTGTCCTTCACACTCCCCCCAGGATTATTACCCTCGAGCTTACCGAATATCTTTACGTTTTTATTGGCAGGGATATTCTGCAATTCGATCAACGGCGTGTTTCCTATGAGATCAGTAAGTTTCATCCTGTAAACTAATGAGTGATGGAAGAGGCACCTATCCCCCTCCGTCCGGTCTGAAGATCACCAGGTCCGATTCGTTGGTATCTCCGTTATGCATTCGGGCCTGGTAATACACTTTGGAATTGGGAGGAACGCTTTTGGTAAGCCACACATTGCCGCCGATGACGCTGTGGTGGCCGATGGTGGTGTCCCCGCCCAAAATAGAGGCGCCGGCATAAATAACAACAAAATCTTCGATCGTAGGGTGCCTCTTACGCTTCGCATCCTCCTTGTTTACGCTTAATGCACCCAGGGTAACTCCCTGATACATTTTAACATGACTGCCGATATGCGTAGTCTCCCCGATCACCACGCCTGTGCCGTGGTCGATGCAGAAGTATTCACCGATGGTTGCGCTGGGGTGTATGTCAATGCCCGTCCTGCTATGGGCGTGCTCGGTTATGATTCTGGGGATATCGTGGACACCCAGCTTCACCATCTGGTTAGCTATGCGGTAGGCGGCGATCGCATAGAACCCGGGATAGGTTCTGATCACCTCATTCCTGCTTTTGGATGCCGGGTCACCTTCCAGCATGGCATCGGCGTCATTGAGCAACTTTGAATGAATGGATGGCAGCGACTCAAAGAAGTCATTGGCAATTTTTTCCGCTTCCAACTGTCCTGTATCCAGGCACCTGAACAGCAGGTGATCCAGTTGAAGCTTCAGCCCATCGACATGCAATTCAAATTCGCGGGGAGAACTAAAGCTCAGCACAGCAAAATCAGGAAAAAGCGTCCTCAGGAGGCCATCATGAAACTCGACAACCGCCGCAGGCGAGGGACAGCTGATACTATCCTTGTGGGCCCGATACAGTTTGTTGATAAATGCCTTTTCCATACCTGTTGTTGTTGGTCGACCGGATCAAAAATGAGACAAAAATGAATTTATCACAAATTTATGGGGTGAGGGGCAGTATAATATAGCTGCATCCGGTGTATCATGGTATAGGCAAATGGGTATTATAAGGATATAAGGTAGGGAGTCCCATTCCCGAATTCACTCAGGGGACCCCCCCGGCACACACCAATTACTGCATACCACTACCACTTACTAACCCCTGCTCAGGGTTACCTCGTTCC
>DATBVZ010000561.1:0-3151 GCA_036515095.1 Cyclobacteriaceae bacterium
TGCAATATATGATTCTCATCAGAAGGTGCCAGCGATGGCATTGCTGCCATGGCACGCAGAAAATGGCGGACATAATCTCCGTAACCATCCGTAAGCCACACCTCATCGCGGGGATAACAGTTCTTACCGTCAGCATCAACCATGTATGTCGCCCAATTTAGTTTTCTTACTGCCTGCGCTGTGTTGGATTGATCACCCGTAAGCGCGGCATACAAAAGTTCGGCAGCAGCCTGCCTTGATGTGTGGCTGTTGCCAGGCGTTTGATACACGGTTTGCTCATTGACGGCAATGACGCCGTATTTCTCCCACTGCTTATTTCCCAATTTTTGATAAACCCAATCGAAGATGCCCTTCACTTCATTTTTCCAGTCCGGAAAGAGAGTTGGATTCTCCATTATAAACCGCGCAAACGTTACGGCATTGATCTGGGTATCCGACCAGCCCGGGATATCCTCGAAGAAGGGCCCCCATTTGTTGAGCTTCAGCGGATAGGTCTTCATCCAGGTGAGGACTGTGCTAAAGGCTTTCGCATAGGTTTCGACATCACCCCGGTTGAGCTGCTGCAATTTCACCCAGAGTTGCAAGGTTCCCACCCAGTTTGAAGTGTACGACGAAAGCCCTTCATCCGCGCCGCTGCCCATGTTGTTTTTCAGCTTGCCTACCTCGCCCGTGACGGCGTTTACTTTGAACGGTAGGGGCGATTCCCTCTCATTGCCTGGCTTCACGTGCTTTGCCAGCGTGTTTGCAATGTCAATTGCCGCGTCGAGGTAAACTTCGTTGCCGGTCATTTTGTAAATTGTCACCAGCTCATCGCCAAATGATCCGGCCTTATCCGGTTGTGTGAAGCGTTTTCCGATCACCATATCCCCCTGGTACAAGCCCGAATAGATCAGGTTGTTATACGGATAGGGAATCGAGGGCCACACAGCGTCTTCCGGTGAAAGGCTGTGGGTCAGGTAATAATCGGCGATGAATTTCATGTTCTCCTTTACCCGTTCATTTCCGGTGTATTGGTACAACAGGTGCCATGACGACAGCGCCATCGCCAGCTGGTCGCCACCCAACCCGCGTGGATCATTCTTTTCCGGCCGCCATACCTGGTGATTCACATAATAGGGAAGGCCGTTGATGTCTGTGCGCATGGTATCCCAGAAATTCCAGACAAGGTTGATCACCGAATCATAACCCTTTCCGGGTTCATCATTACACCATGGAAGAATGTATCCCATTGGGTCAGTTCTTATCTTATGGAATACCAGGAAATCATCCTTTGTCTTGTCGAAATACGGGACTTGCGCGGTAGCCCTGAAGCCATACGTGGTACCGATAAGTATGCCCAAAACAAGGACGATTCGTATGCTTCGACACATAGACTGCGATCTGTTCACTGCAATGCCCTCTCCAGCAAATTCTTCGTAATGGTTTGAATCCGTGGGTCCGTTTTTGTACCGTCAATAGCGGAGCCGGTGAAAAGGCCGCGTGGATTCAGCACATCAGGCTTTCCGGGTGGTGAAGAGAGCGGCATGTTCCACCAGCAAGTTCCGGCATTGAAAACAAAGTTTCCCTTCTCTGTTTCGTAGATGGTGCTGGCATACAGGTTCCCCTTAGTGGGCTCCGCCATTGGACCGCTGGCCAGCACCTTCACATCATGGATACTATCAAGAGGAAACCCGTGGTACTCCCACCCGATAAGATCTTCAATCACGTCGCCTTCTTTGAGTCCGGTATTGGCAAAAACCCAATGCTCAGGCTCCCGGCATGCCCAGTCGGCGAGACCTACGCCATACGATTTCGCGCCCATCAGGTGGTGCTCGTCATGAAACCGGTCCACCCGCCCGAATATGCGGTTAGCCTGACCAATGTGTGACGGCTTAAGATAAATCTCGCCACTTAGCGAATTTCCTCCCAGAAACAGAAGATTCACACCGGCATCTCTTGCCGCGGTTACGTTGTTGTACATCTCGCGTGTCCAGTATTCGTCGTGGCCGACAGAAAGAAACCCTCTGGATCGCAGGAGCTCCCGCGGATTTTCGTGCACATCGACATTGGAGACATAGGTGACATCGTATCCATTCTGTTCCAGCCAATAGGCCAGTGGAAATTCCCACAGCAGGAATTCCCCGGAGCCGTTAATGTGCGGTAACAAACCAACAGGCAGTCCATTCATATAAAACGAATATGGCCGGTCGAAGCTGATTTCGGCGCCGGGTCCAGTGTGCCAGGGATTGTGACCGCCGCTTTCATAGTGCCAGTCGTAAGCGGAGCGCCATTCCGGCCATCGGTTATAGGATTGCCAGGTGAAATCGGAACACTGGAAGATGAAGTCAGCCTCCCGGTTGTCTTTTACAACAAAGATCACATAGGATTGCAGTCCGGATAATTCATTGGTTAATTTCCCCAGGTAAACACCACTCACCCAATCTTCAGGGATCACGAGATCAAGACTCTTTTCCCATTTGCATTCCCTCAAATTCTTTTCACCGTCGTCTGGAGTTACCTGTGCCTTCCCGGCAAAAGGACCCAGCTCCATCAGTTTGCGCCCGCCTTTTCCACCGTAGTATCCCATCCGGTAGAAATCCACCCCGAATGGCGAGGGCGGGTCAGTGCTGACAAAAATTCCAAGCGTGTCACCCTGAGAGAGGCTGGTTTCAGAAACATACGCTTCAATCTCCCGGCTGCGACAAAGAAAGATCTCTTCGTAGGGTTCGGTAATGCGACAGGTATCGCTTTTGACATTTGTCAATAGCCAGTCTGCCGTGCCTTCACGTTGATTCTCTTCTTTAATTGAAACCGGTCCGGATTCCTGCCGGGTATCGCAGGATAGTTGAAGTAACAAGAGACCGGTCAAGACCACCGCGCGCAGTGATGGTAAGGACCTATGCATTTCTAAACTTATCTCCAATGTTCACCGGGTTTTTACTTCGTATTTGGCGGGCTAATATAGGGTTTTGTAATCATTCGTAAACCATTTATGTTTACATTTTTAGCTACGATCAAACGGCCGCACGAAAACCCGATGTCTCATTCAACCAGCACAGCGCAGGGTGGTGTTGGCAAAACTCCGGGTCATTTTATGCAACAGGAAGATCGGGGGTCATTGTGAATGGCGACATTAACCAAACCAAAACCATAACAATGAAAACTGTCGGGA
>DATBVZ010000562.1:0-3565 GCA_036515095.1 Cyclobacteriaceae bacterium
AGGATGCGAAGTTCCGTCCGGTGAACTTGTATGCGGGCCCCGACGGAGCCCTATACGTTGTGGATTACTACCGCCAGATCATCGAACACCCCGAGTGGATGGACCAGGAGGTTATCGAATCGGGCGAACTCTACAACGACAGCGACAAAGGAAGGATCTACCGTATTTCACCCACAAATGCCGGCGCTGCCGACTGGATGAAAGGGCTAACGTTGGGAGACCTGCCGGCGGAACAGTTGGTGCAGATGCTTGCTAACCCCAATCACTGGTGGAGACACAACGCCCAGCGCCTGCTGGTTGACCGCGCGGACAGGCAGGTTGCGTCTGCTTTGCTTCGGATGGGTACAAACGCGGCCTCTGCAGTGGGACGTCTCCATGCTTTGTGGACACTTGAAGGTATGGGAGAACTCAAACCGGAACTTATTCAACAGGCGCTGAACGATTCCGTTGCTGGAATACGCGAGAACGCTATCCGGCTGGCAGAACTTCACCTTTCCGATGCGCCACAACTTGTTGGCAGCCTGCTGGAGCTTGAGCACGATGCCGATGCGAAGGTCAGGTATCAGTTACTTTGTACGCTGGGCTTCATCGACTCCCCTTCGGCGGTGGGTGTGCGGCGCAACCTGCTGTTCAAAGACATCGAAGACAAGTGGTTTCAGGTTGCCGCCTTGTCTGCTTCCTCGCTGAATGCGGCCGACCTGCTGAACGAACTGCTGGCAAAATACAGGGATGATGTGCCCGCATACGGCGCACTGATACAGCGCGTCAGCTCAATGGTTGTGGCTTCAGGAGACAGGATTGCTGTTCACCAAATAATTCAAAAAGCCTTATCGGCATATTCCACCGGCGTTGAAGGGATGAGCGCGGCCCTGGAAGGTGTTGCCATGGGAATGGAAAATACGGTGACTGAAATTCCTCTCACAGCGAACGATGAAGACAGACTCATAAGCGCCTGCATAGACCATCCATCGTTGCCGGTGCGAAAGGCATCGGTGCACCTGCTGGAAGCGGCGGGAATAAAGAATATCGCGGCAATGAAAGAAGCGATACCTATAGCAGCAAGGATCGCCGGTGATCGGGCCCTTCCCGCAGGGGAGCGCGCTCTGGTTTTAGAATTCATGGCGCTTGGCGACCCGGCCCGGCATGCAGCGCTATTGAAATCCCTGATCGTTCCCCGCGAGCAACTTTCCGTTCAGGTTGCCGCATTGAAAACGCTGAGCAGCGTTCCTGACAACACGATTTCACAGTATCTGATGGAGCAGTGGCCGTCGCTCACACCGGAAATTCAGGATGCCGCCATAAATACTTTTCTGGTTAACGGAACGCGTGTAGCCCTGTTGCTGGATGCGGTTGAATCAGGACGAATACCAGCGACAAGCATAAGCTGGCCGAGGAAAGTCGGGTTGATGCAGTTCGAGAATGACACCCTTAAGGCCAAGGCCCGCAGCTTGTTTACCAGCAAGGCACGGGCAGGAATACAAGATGCCTACAAGCAGGCTTTGTCGGCGAAAGGAGACGCGGTGACAGGCAAAACTATTTTCGTGCAGAACTGTTCACTTTGTCACCAGGTCAGGGGTGAGATGGGTGAAGCTATTGGTCCGGATCTGGGGACGGTCCATAACTGGTCGGCAGAAGCGGTCATGGAAAACACGCTTTCACCCAACCTGTCAATTTCCAGCGGCTTTGATACCTGGTCAGTTGAATTGCTGAACAATGAGACTGTAACCGGAGTTATCGCCAGCGAGACACCGGGAGCCATCACGATCCGGAATGCAGGAGGCTTCGAAAGAACGATCGGACGGCATGATATAAAATCCCTGAAGGCATTGAATATGTCGCTTATGCCGGAGGGTATGGAAGCACAGATCAGTCCGGAACAGATGGTGGACCTGGTGGCGTTTTTGAAGGGGATGTAGGGGAGCAGGTGTGGCCACTTTAGGGAATCAAAGGGCGTGCGGTTGGAGATCATAGGAAATACTAAGAACGGCGTTCGGAATGAGCGGAATTTTCCCCGGCAACAATGGCATTTTATTAACTTGCTGAACAAATTCTTCCGGCGATGAGAATATTTTCCCCTAACCCCTTCACAACCAACCGCATTTTGCCCGTGTTGCATGCGACTTGCATTTTACTGATTGGGATGATTGAAGTTTCTTTTGGCCAGCAGCCTCCACCGTTCGGCTGGCCCGAAGGCAAAAGCGTTGCCATCAGCCTCACCTTTGATGACGCGCGCGACAGCCAGGTACAAGGCGGAACGGAACTGCTGGACCAATACGGTGTCAAGGCTACCTTCTTTGTTCTTCCCTCCGGGGTCGAAAGAAAGCTTGCCGGCTGGAAACAGGCGGTGGCCTCGGGTCATGAGATCGGCAACCATTCTTTGAATCATCCCTGCAGCGGCAACTTCCTCTGGGCAAGGGACAAGGCACTCGAGAATTACACGACGGAGCAAATGAAGTCGGAGCTTCTTAAAGCCAACGAAGCGATAGAAAGACTCCTCGGCGTTGAACCGCGCGTCTTCGCGTATCCGTGCGGGCAGACGTTTGTGGGCCGTGGCGCCGAAACACAAAGCTATGTGCCCGTTGTTGCTGTGTCGTTCCTGCTCGGCAGGACCTGGATGAATGAAGCGCCCAATGATCCTGCCTTCTGCGATTTCGCGCAACTCACCGGCATGGAAATGGATGGCAAGAACTTCGACGAGATCCTGCCGCTGATTGAAAGCGCCAGACAAAATCATCAGTGGCTGGTTCTGGCAGGACATGAAATGAACGAGTCCGGTGCACAGACCACCCGCCTCTCTATGCTGAAGGAACTCCTGGAATACGCCAAAGATCCATCCCATGGTGTGTGGATCGCTCCGGTCGGGCTGGTGGCGGAGTATGTGGATAGCGAAAGGGCGAGGTAGCCTGTATACGGGTATAATGTGGGGGCAAACCATTCGTTCATTGATCTTATAAGCGAATAATTCAAGCATTTTTCGTGGAACGCGCTACACATATTGGGGACAGTCAGCGATGTCACATGCGTGTTCTTATGCCCTTCCGGTTCGAATCCGGTATTGTCACAACTTTTGCTGTAAACAAGGTAACAGGTTAGTTTGAGTCATGGAAATCGCCGAAAACGAAATGCTGTTTGTTTATAATTCCGGAACGCAATCAGACCGGACGGCATTGGGTTATGCCAAAGCGGTAAAGGATTATAAACTAAGGGAGGTTGATATAAAGAAAGATCCGTTCACCGAAACCCAACTCAAGGAAATCGCCAACAAACTTGGGGTGAACCCAATGGACCTGGTCGACAGGCAGTCAGACATCTTCAAGGACAAGTACAAAAATTCCTCCATGAACGAAAATGACGTCCTTACCGTACTGAACCACGAGCCTGACATCATGCGCACCCCGATTGTCTTGTACAAGGACAGGGGAGAATTCGTCGACTCGAAATATGAATTCGTAAAGCGCGGAATGGCTTCCCCCGACATTACTTCCGAACACGCCAATAAAGAAGAGCGAAGCGACGACAAAAGTGCTTAGGTGTTTACGTGCCTGCCTGGCAGCCAGGTTCGGGT
>DATBVZ010000563.1:0-5113 GCA_036515095.1 Cyclobacteriaceae bacterium
TGGACAACATGATCCTCCGGCTGATCCAGGCCTTTGCCAGCATAGCCATTATTATCGGTTGTCTTGGCTTGTACGGATTAGTATCATTTATGGCAGCTCAGAAAACCAAGGAAGTGGGTGTGCGGAAAGTATTGGGTGCCAGTGTGCAAAGTATCTTGTGGCTGTTTGGCAAAGAATTCACCCGCCTGCTGATCATTGCTTTCGTAATAGCAGCCCCTTTGGCCTGGTGGGTGATGCGGAATTGGCTGGAGAACTTCACTTATCGAATAGAAATTGGTGCCGGGGTTTTTGTCCTGGCCATAGCAGTTACCTTCCTGGTAGCTATAATCACAGTAGGATATCAGGCCCTCAAAGGAGCATTAGCCAATCCGGTAAGTAGCCTGAGAAATGAATAAGCCTAAACACCCATATTCATCGCCTTAAACCCCTTTGCGTTTTTGCTTCCGTTTAAATTTCAATACGCGTTCGGGATCCGGATCAGGTTGGTGATCAGCGTGAATACGATTCCCATGAGAATGACCATCCAGTAGTGAATCCAGATGCACCTTTTGACTTTTCCTGAAAGAAGTTGGTGTCTCTGGAATTTTCTTGTTGAGTTGTGCGAGATTTCTGTTTACCCGCCAAACTTCTTATCAAAGATCGTAATCCTCCTGTTTATTTTGTCAGAATCCTCTAAACCAGTGCAACCTGGAGGTCTGTACGCAAGTCTAATAAGGAGTTTTTTCCCTAGATTCTGTCTCACATGACGAAAAATTACATCCTCATCAGCATTCGCACCCTGCGGAAACATTTTGCTTACTCGGCAATAAATATAATTGGTCTTGGCCTTGGGCTTGGCGTTTGCCTGTTACTGGTAGCCTGGATCAAACACGAGCTTAGTTATGATACCTTTCACCGGGAGGCGGACCGGATTTACAGAGGATCCTTGGAATATGGTCGCGGCGGACAGGTGGCCCGCACGTCCGTGTCACCCACGGCGCTTCTTCCGGCTGCCAAAAGTTTCGCGGAAGTAGAAACCGGCGTTCGCGTGTACAATGCCTCCGCCTGGAACCCCTACGTTGTGCGTTACGGGGACAGACTGTTTGAAGAAGGTAATTTCAACTTTGCCGACAGCACATTTTTCGACGTATTCTCTTATACCTTGCTGAAAGGCAATCCTTCGAAGGCGTTAACTCAGCCATATTCCGTGCTGGTTACGGAATCGACCGCGAAAAAATACTTTAGTGATGAAGATCCCATCGGAAAAACATTGCTTATCAATGACACACGGGAGTATGTCGTTACGGGATTGTTAAAGGATATACCGGATAACTCCATTATCCAATTTGATTTCCTCGCCTCATTCCATTCCCTTGGCGCCGGCCGTGAAGAACCAACCTGGTGGAGCGCCAATTACCAGACTTTTATTGTATTAAATGCCAACAGCAAGATTGAGACGTTGAGCAACAAGCTCGATGCCCTGGTAAAAAGAGAGCTGGCCAGCGAGCTGACCGGCCAGGGCGACTACGTTCACTATAATTTCATGCCGGTCACTGACATTCACCTGTATTCCGATTTCGACGGCGAACCAGTCGTGGTGAGTGACATCAGGTACGTTTACATATTCTCTGCCATTGCACTGTTGATCCTGTTGATCGCCTGCATCAACTATATCAACCTTGCCACAGCGCGCGCAATCGACCGTGCGAAAGAAGTTGGCATCCGGAAAGTCGTGGGCGCCGTGCGGAACCAGTTATTCATCCAGTTTCTGGGAGAATCATTTGTCATCACATTACTCGCCTTTGTGCTTGCGTTCCTGCTGGCCCAGCTTGCGTTGCCTTTTTTCAACAACCTGACGGGAAAAGAAGTGAACTACCTCACGTTCCTGGAACCGTCTTTCCTGCTCTACAGTATCCTGGGACTTCTTTTTATCGCGTTACTCTCGGGAGCTTACCCGGCGTTGGTGATCACGGCGTTCAAACCCGTAAGCGTGTTGAAAGGACAATTTAAATTTTCAGGCAAAGGTGTATGGCTCCGCAAAGTCCTCGTGGTGGTGCAGTTCAGTATCTCGGTCGTGTTGATTATCGGCACACTCGTGATCACCAGTCAGTTGCAGTTCATCCAATCCAAAAAGCTCGGATACGACAAGGAGAACACCATCGTCCTGCCAATGGACACGAAGACCAGCGAAGTCTTCAACACCCTGAAAACCGAACTGCTTCGCACCGGGAGTGTAATGTATGCCGGCAGGGCGTCAGAGTCACCGGTCCACATCAAAGGTGGTTACACCATCCGTGGAGGAGTCGATAACGACCGCGGTATGCTGATTGCAGGATTGCCAGCGGACGAACAATACATTCCGGCGCTGGGAATGGAGATCATACGCGGAAGGAATTTCACCGAAGCCGATCTCGAGCGTGTTGAAAAAGATGCAGCGTACGGTTTCATTCTAAACGAGTCTGCATTGGAAATGCTTCTTATCGACATCGATGACGCCATCGGGAAGAAGGTGAGTGTCCTTTCCCGGGAAGGCGAGGTCATAGGTGTGGTGAAGAATTTTCATTTTTCTTCGCTCCACAACAGCATTGGTCCCCTTGTGATCTTCCCGGAGAGCTGGCAGTTCAATAAAATATTTGTCAAAATTGCCCCCGGCGATCTCACGACTTCATTGGAAAAGATCAAAAACGTATACCTGCAGATCGCTCCACATCGGCCGTTCGAGTTTGAGTTTATCGATGAGCAGTACACCACGCTTTACGATGCCGAACAACGTATGGGATCCGTTTTCACCGTGTTCGCCACGCTGGCGATCATCATTGCATGCCTCGGACTGTTGGGATTGGTATCTTTCGCCGCGGCTCAGAGAACCAAAGAAATCGGAATACGAAAGGCGCTCGGCGCTACAGCCTCTCACATCGTTGTGCTGATCACGAAAGATTTTACCAACCTGATGATCATTGCCATCGTCATCGGATTACCCGCAGCGTATTGGATCATGGAGCAGTGGCTGAACGATTTCGCGTATAAGATTTCCATCGGGGCACAACCCCTGGTGCTGGCGTCGCTGATTTGTATTCTCATTGCCTTTGGAACAGCCAGCTACCAGGCTATTAAAGCAGCGCTTATTAATCCTGCGGAAACGTTGAGAAACGAATAGGCAGGCTACTGTTGATCCGCGACAGTCCACGGTAGGATGTAATTGAGCTTTACTTACTGCCAACATAAAACCCAATCAGTCTCATAACTTCAGCACTTAACGGATTACGAATTTGGGGTTTTTGACTTTGTTTGATTTCTTGCTTGCTCAGCCTTCGCTAAAGCCTCAGCGGGCGCAGCAGAGGAGGAGGGTACCTTCGGTGATCCCAATATTTCGTGCGTAAGCACTTTTTCTAAATTGGTTAGTGAACAGCTTGCAAAAACAATAGAAACTTATTTAATCACATTTTGTATGTATAATACAACCATTTTACATACATTTACGTATTTAATATCAAGATGAAGGGTACAAACCTCGGAGAATTCGAAGAACTCGTGCTGCTCACCGTCGCTGCGTTGATGGAAGAAGCATACAGCGTAGCGATATGCGACGAACTCTCGAATCAAACGGGCCGTTCAGTGAAACTTGGCGTGGTGCATGCGGTGCTCAGCCGCCTCGAAGAGAAGGGACTTGTGAAAAGTCAGCTGGGTGAAGCAACGAAGACCCGTGGTGGTAAACGCAAAAGATTCTATCAACTCACTATACCGGGAAAGACAGCATTGGTCCGCGCCAAGTCGATGCGCGATCAGCTGTGGGACAGGATACCGTCGCTTGCCTGGAAAAAAGTGTAGCATGAAAGAGCAACGGCAACACCATCCGCCTTCCTGGGCACAGCGATTTGTAGAGTGGTATTGTAAGCCCGGGCTCGCGGAGGATCTTACCGGGGACCTCAACGAATACTTCGAGCGGAATGTACGATCCATCGGGCCGCGTCGCGCGAAGCTGATCTACATTATCGATGCCTTCAAGTTCTTCAGAAGTTATACGGTACGAAGACCAAAATTTGTCAACCTTTTTATCGACTGGATCATGATCGGAAGCTACATCAAAACATCGGGGCGCAGCTTAATACGCAACAAGCTGTTCTCGTCCATCAATATTGTTGGCCTTGCCATAAGCATGTCAGTCGGCCTGTTGCTGATCGCGTTCGTGCTCGACCTGCGTTCGTACGACAAGTTCCACAAGAATGGTGAGAGGATCTATCGCATCACTAACGCAGCGACTTTCAGTGGTGAACAAGGCGGCAAGTTTGCAACCACATCAATAAAGACCGGAAAGCTTATCCGGGAGAAAGTGACCGGCATTGAAGAAGTGGCTATTGTGCGCAACGACTTTTCGCAGGATGCGAAAGTTGGCGACAATATTCTTCCCATCAAGGGCTTCTGGGCGGAGCCGTCGCTGTTCAGGATATTTACGTTTCCGATGCTGGAAGGCAATCCCCACACGGCGCTGAAAGATCCTTACTCGATCGTTCTCACGGAGACGGCAGCGAAAAAGCTATTCGGCAACGAATCTGCGCTCGGCAAGGCAATCAAATTCGATACATTCGATTACCAGGTGACCGGTATAATGAAGGACGTTCCCTTCTTTTCGCACATCAGTTTCGAAGCACTGGTATCGTTCTCCACAGTTGAACAAAGCGGTAAAGGCGACAAGCGTTTTGAGGCATGGACAAGTATGTTTTCGAACTACGTGTACCTCCTGCTGCCGGAAAATGCCGACGTGGCTTCAATCCAGTCGCAGCTCGACGCCATTGCAAAGGAGGAAAATCTCGCCGAGGAAAACACCAGCATCCAGCTCGAGCTTCTTCCTTTATATGAGATCGTGGTCGGAGAGGATCTCCGTCGCTCCATGGGCCCTCAGGGCCCTCACATGCCTCCGGTTGTACTCTGGATACTCGGTGGGCTTGCGTTGGTTGTGATATTGTCTGCGTGTTTCAACTACACCAATCTTTCGATAGCACGTGCCATGCGCCGCTTTAAGGAAGTTGGCCTTCGCAAAGCTATCGGCGCCGGAAAGAGCCAGGTACGGCAACAGTTCCTCGCCGAGGCGATCATAATCTCCCTGGCAGCCCTTCTTCTTTCATATTTCATATTT
>DATBVZ010000564.1:0-5977 GCA_036515095.1 Cyclobacteriaceae bacterium
CATACCTCATACCTTATACCTTATACCCTTATATACCCATATACCCATATACCTATATACCTATATACTTATATACTTATATACTTATACACTTATACACTTACATCCCTCCCCCTACCGCTTCATCCAGAACGGTGCCGTGACAAACCACCCCACCGTTCCCAGCAGCATCAGGGTCTTATTTTGTTCCATGGACATCTTTTGCATAAACACAAGAAATGAAGGAACTATGGTTAGCGCAAGGCAGCCGATAGAAACGATCATCAGAATTTTCTTGTTCATGTGCTAAAATGTGTTGATGGGTTGATGTGCCTGCCTGCCATCGCGCTGGCCTACTGTAGGGCAGGCAGGTTGGTGTGTTGATGCAAATTACACCTACTACCTACCACTTACCTTACTTACTACTTACTACTTACACTACTTACCACTTACCACTTACCAATCACTGATTACCGATTACCGATTACCCTCCCAGGCTCGTACTGATTTGTTGTCAATGCTATTTTCAACATTAAAATCTTTTCCTTGCCTGCAGTGTCATGAGCTTCTCCGGGCGAAGCTGCTACGCTCCACCACCCCGGCTCCCATGCGCTGAACCATCCAGCTCGCCACAACATACACAACTACTGCAATAAACCAGCCCGGAAGGCCGAGAAAAAATATCTCTATTCCCATGCTGATGTTCATTAGGATGCAGATGATCAGGGTAAGTATCCAGGTAATTGCCACGGCGCTGTTAAAGTTCCGCCCCGACCGCTCGGCGTAGTCGTCCACCAGCCCAAGCTTTGGCAGCCAGTAAACGTCCGTAAAGATCACTGCCCCGGCGGGCATGAGGATAAGTCCGTACAAGGCTACGAATTCGAGCAGTTTCATCACCAGGGCCGGAAAACAGGCTGCTACAGTTGTCACCAACCCAACAACTAACGTCACCTTCCAGGTCTTCCATTTCCCATTAATCGCCTGGATGGCAAGTCCGGCGCGATAAAGTGTTGGGTTGGCGGTAGTCCAACCCGCAATGAGCACGCACAGGGCGCCTGCGATGCCTGCCGCATTATAGGCTACCGGCCCCGGAGCGAATTCGGTGCTGTTGTTGGACTGCTGCAAGAACAGAGCGTACAGTATTCCCGAAGCGACCCATGCGATGTAGTGCCCCAGTATCATGCCGGCCGATGAGGCAAAGCCATGCTGCCATTTTTTTGCATAGCGCAGCAATGACATGTCTGCCATACCAATGTGCATGGCCATGTTACAGAACCAGGCAAAGAACGTTATGTGCCAGAAAGTGAATTTGCTTTGACCCTCCAGCGGCACGCCGTTCCAGATGCGCGTCTCTGCAACAGGCCAGAAATCCGCGAAGGAAGTAACACCCAGTTGGGGAAGAACGGCTACCGCGGCGGCGACAAAGATCATGATCATCCAGGGAGAAGCAAGTTTTGCAAACCGCGCCACCTGGTCAAACCCGAACATGGCAACAACTGTTGTTATCGCTCCTATGGCAAAGACGGTAACAACCCATCCCAGGCTGTTGGGATAAACATCATTGAGTGTGGGCATCGGCAGGTTGAAAGGTATTCCCACTGCCGTTGCACTTACCGCGATCATAGAACCTGCAAGGAAACAGAATAGCCCCGCATTCACCAGGTTATATCCCAGGGCAAAATGCTTGCCCCCTATTTTTTCAAGCTGGTAGTAAAGGGTAATGCGTTTTCTAACCGATATTTTCGCCGTAAGGTAGGCCCAACTAAGCACCGCGAGTAGATTCCCGACCAGGAGACCGAATACCAGATCTCCTGCAGTGACGCCGTGGGCCACGAACAAGGGACCGAGGACAAACTCCGTTCCCGCCGTATGTTCTCCGGCATAGGTGCCGATAAAGCTACCCAATCCCTTCAGCTTCCCGTCGGGGACGCGTTCCCGTTCAAATTCATTTACAGCGTTGAGCCGGGTGACGAAATTCTTTCTACTGAACATTGGCCAATACAGCTAAGGACTTAGACCTGCTAATTTAGTAAACATAACCCCAAGCCGGATTATTGCCGTCCTGTGGTATCGGGGGGAAACAAGGTTGAAGCGTTGAAGGATTGAAGAGTTGAATAATGGGGTACAACAGAAGCTGTTTCCTGTTACTCAATTCTTCAACTCTTCAATTCTTCCTCTAAATGCTGTCCCTGTTAATAAAGTGGAACGCATTCTTTACCACCTCCCGTTTTCGGGAATGGATCATATACGCGGCGGTTTCGCCCATCGCGTCAAAGTCGGTGGATATTACCGTGATTCCAAGGAGGTCCTTGAGCGGGGTGTCGTTATAGGATATAACTCCGATGTCACTTCCCATCTTCAATTTTTTATCCCGGATCTGCCTGACCAGCGAGACCAGGTCGTTTTCTTCGATGATAATGTATGCGTCCTTCGATTGGAGTTCCATGTCGCTGTATACCTGGTCCAGGACCTCAAAGTTGAAATTGAAATCGGTACAAAACTGCTGGAAGCCATTGAGTATGCGCGTGGGGTAGGGATACACGCCCTTGGGTGGATACACCAGGATCAGTTTCTGGTAAGGGCTCAGTAACTGGCTCCCTTCACTCAGCGCTTCATAAATGTCCATTTTGAAATCCTGATAGACAGCCGACTTGGCTTCCAGATCCGGGATGATGTTGTCGATGAGGATCAGCTTTTCCTCGGGGATGGATCGTATCGCTTCGAAGACTTCCCGGGTAGCCGTTTTGTGCGTTAGGTTTTCGTCCTTGAAGTGAGGCATGATCACATAATAATCATAAGCCCCCATTGCTCCTTCCAGCTCATTGAGAAAAATTTTGGGATCACAATGGTATACTTTGAGATCCACCCGGGCATTCGATCCCATGCCACCCACAAACGCATTGTAAATCCTGAGCTTATAAGAACTTAGCTTGTTCATGAGAAAGAGAATGGATACGGTCGACGCCGCGACGGTCCGGGCCACATAATATCCCTTACCCTTCGCCGACACAATTATCTTTTTCTCCTTCAGATGATTGTACGCTTTTTCAACGGTATCCCGGGAAAGGTAATATTCTTCGCTGATCTCGTTGATGGAGGGGATCCGTTGCCCGACCCTAAACGTCCCTTTTTCAATCTCCTCCATTATAGAATTCACAATCTGCCGGTATTTTGGCATTCGCGACTCGCTGTCGATTTTAAGTTGCTTCAGGCTCTCCATTGTCGCAGCAAAGTAGGGAAATTTGAGGTAAACGTGTATAGGTGGGTAGGTATATAGGTGTATAGGTATATGGGTGTATAGGGGTATTGGGTATTAGGTTGGTGCCGGTTGGCGATCAGTCTTATTCCTTATATACTTATATACCCATATACCTATATACCTATATACTTGTATACTTATATACTCATACCCCCCATACCTCCATTGCCTTTCCCCGATGATATTATTAACATTACACGTACCAAACCCCAACTCCAACAAGCCTCAAATGAAAAAGACCATTCCGGGTGTGCTGGTGACAGCGCTGCTATTTGCCGGCTGTGCACAAAATCCCAAAAACAATGACCGTGGTTCGCTTTCTCCGGCCAGTCTCCGGGCTTTCGAAAAAACGAACAACGAGGAGATAGAGAACCGGATCGATGACCTTCTCGGCCAAATGACGCTGCCGGAAAAAATCGGACAGATGACGCAGGTCAATAATTCCGCCATCGTGACAAACGCAGACTGGGGAGCCGGCGCGGACCTGAGCATAGAGATCAAGATAGACACCGCCAGGCTGGGAAATATCCTTCGGAAATATCACGTGGGATCATTTCTCAACGGAATTGCGGTACCCGCAGAAACCTGGTACAAATTCTACCACGACCTGCAAACGTACAGCATGAACCTATCCCGGCTGAAGATCCCAATCCTATACGGTATTGATCACATGCACGGGCCCAATTACCTGGAAGGCGGCACCATCTTTCCGCATGCGTTGAACACGGCGGCAACCTACAACAACCAGTTCGCTGCCAATATGGCCCACGTTACCGCAATCGAAACGGCAGACCTTGGGCACCAATGGCTGTTTGCTCCCGTCTTTGATCTCGCGCGCACGCCATTGTGGGGACGGTACTATGAAACCCTGGGTGAATCACCCTACGTATCGGCAACCATGGGCAGCATCTTTGTGAAGACAGTCCAGAATGATCCGGACATCGCACCCTACCGGATTGGTGCGACAGCAAAGCACTTTCTGGCCTATTCAGACCCGAAGTACGGATGGGACCGCGGAGCCACTGTTATTTCCGACCAGGAACTCTACGAAGTTCACATCCCCTCCTTCAAGGCAGCCGTCGATGCGGGCATTAAAACTGTAATGATCAACAGCGGAGAAATCAACGGTGAGCCTGTGCATGCATCCCATCGCATACTCACGGAAGTGTTGCGCGGCAAACTCAAATTCAAAGGAGTCGCTGTAACTGACTGGGAAGATATAATCCGTTTATACCGGAATCATAAGGTAGCGGAAAATGAAAAAGAAGCAACCTACAAGGCCATTATGGCTGGGGTGGATGTGGCAATGACGCCTTACACGACCGACTTTTGCGACCACCTCCTGTCCCTGGTTGAAGAAGACCGTATTCCCGAAGAACGCATCGACCTTTCGGTTGCGCGTATTCTCCGGCTCAAACTGGAGTTGGGTTTGTTTGAAAACCCCTATCCACGAAACGATCGCTTCGACCGCATCGGTTCCGAAGAAAATAAAGCCAGGGCGCTGGAAGCTGCGCGGGAATCTATTGTACTCATGAAGAACGATGGCGTTCTGCCTTTATCGCCGGAAAGAACGGCGAACATACTTTTAACGGGACCAAATGCCAATCTGAAGGCACCCCTGGCCGGAGGATGGACACTTCGCTGGATTCCGAGCGGAGAGGACATTTATCCCAAAGACATGCATACGCTTTATTCGGCTATGCAAAATGAATTCAGCCGCGTAACGCTTGCCGCCAGCGCCGCAGAAGTGCGCGCCAGGGCCGGTGCTGCGGACGCTATCGTCGTGGCCGTGGGAGAACAACCTTATTCGGAAGGATTTGGAAGCATCCTTGACATTAATTTACCCGACGATCAACTTGACCTTGTACGTACCGCGCAACGCACGGGCAAGCCGGTCATCCTTGTCGTCATCGCCGGACGTCCGCGCATTATCACCGGCATCTACCCCGGTTGCAAAGCCGTGCTCTTTGCAGGCCTGCCGGGATTTCAGGGTGCGCAGGCCATTGCCGAAATTCTCAGCGGCAAGGTAAATCCCAGCGCAAAAATGAGTTTCAACTATCCGCATTCCGTTAACCGGCTTGTACCCCATAATCACAAATCGAGCGAGATACTGCTTGCCCATGAAATGACTAACCCGATTGCGCTGGTTCCGTTTGGTGAAGGGCTCAGTTACACAACATTTGAATACAGCAACCTGCGGCTGAGCGATTCAACACTCACCGCTGCTGACGATGAACTCACGGCTACCGTCACCGTACGCAATACAGGCGAACGCGAAGGCAAAGAGGCTGTGCTTTGGTTTCTTCACGATGAGGTGGGCAGCCTTTCCCGACCGGTAAGAGATTTGAAGTTTTATGAAAAGGATCGTATTGCCCCCGGCAGCAGCAGGGATTTCTCTTTTACGATCAGACCTTCGGAACATTTGTGGTTTCCCGATGGCAACGGAGAGCCCATCCTTGAAGACGGATATTTCAAATTGATGGTGGGGAACCTTGAGGGACGGTTCAGGCTGGTGCGGAGATAGGCGTTTACGTGTTTAGGTGTTTAGGTTGGTTGGTGCAAACTAACGTAAACACATAAACACCTAAACACGTAAACACATTATCACCTTCCGTCATTCCACCGCAATTCATTCTTGAGATGATACAGCGAAGTTTGCCGGTCGATTTTGACGAATTCGATGCCGGCCATTTCGGCGAAGTCTTCAAGGTGTTCGGAGGTGAGATTCTGGCTGTAGCA
>DATBVZ010000565.1:0-3796 GCA_036515095.1 Cyclobacteriaceae bacterium
TGAACGAGCGTGAGCTGGCTATTGGAATGCAAATGATCAGCTGTGAAGGAATATCCGAAAGCGGATTTAACAAAGAACTTGCCCTGTTAGAGGGAAAACCATCGTCTTTACTGTACGAGGAAGCTATCAGCGGACTGAAACGCCTGGACACTACATTGCAGATTCGTTGCATTGCCTGGATGTGCGTAATAGCAAATGCCGACGGTTTTATGGACCAGAAAGAATGGCAATTCATATACCGGGTGTATCACAAGGAACTCAAGCTACCCCTGGATGAGATCATGAAAGTACAGAATGAACTCCTGAAGATCGTCCATCAGAGTATGCACTAACTTCCCTTTGATCCTGTAATACGCCGCCGGTTTTGACTGCCGAAACCCCAATTCCTATCTGTTTTCCCCTTTTTTGTCTAAAGTCTACTAATTATATAGATTATGTAAATTAATTTCTTTTTCTTTGCTCCATGCATTCGAATTCCACGGGTCCGGTGTTCATGAGCGACTCCCATTTAAGGAGCGTTGCCAAGGGCGTTACCTGGCGGGTCACAGCAAGCCTGGATACAATTTTCCTGGCTTTTTTGGTTACCGGTGTCTTCATCAACGCGCTCAAGATCGGACTGATTGAAGTTATCACCAAAATCGGTCTTTACTACCTCCACGAAAGGTTGTGGAATGTGATTCCTTTCGGCCGGATTCATGGTGTGGGGCCGACACATGCCCGCAGCCTTGTAAAGGGGGTATCGTGGCGCTTTTTCGGAACACTGGATACCATCATTATTTCCTATTTTGTGACCGGCGTTTGGATCAGCGCATTTGCAATTGGCGGATTCGAGCTTATCACCAAAATAATCCTGTACTACGTTCATGAGCGCGCCTGGGGGCGTTTGAAATGGGGAAGAATTATTGTTAGGACCAGCGCCGTCCAACAACCTGATCACCAATCAAATGGGCAACTTCAAGCACATCCCGGTCTTCGAAAGGAGAAAGAAGTGGTGCTTCCGTGATACGCGGGCAAACGCACTTTGACCGAATCTACTTACCTTTGTCCCTCCTCACCTGACCAGGTAGTGATTCCCGTTTTGTTAAGTATGCGATTCCAATGAAAAACTATATCGAGATCCCGAAGATATTCTTATGTTCTGAGACCGGAACGCCGATAGAGCACTGCATGCTCTGCAGCCGGTTTCTCCTGGCAGATGGAACACTATACTTTATCGAGAAATCTGTTCGCCAATGTGCAGAATTGAATGCAAAGGAAGTGATCTTTGAGTATGCTATTTGCCTTCAGTGTTCCATAAAAATGAATGCCTCCATCAGCGCAAAGTCGCGCAGGCGCATAAGTGAATACCTGAGTAAGCATGGGCGATTTGAGGAGCGCAGGATCAACCTGATGCAACAGGACGAACCTGATCCCGAGCGTTGGATCGATCGATGCCTCGTAAAAGATACGCCCATCTCGGGAACAGAAGAATACCAGCTTGTGGCACAATTCGAGGGGAGAAATATGCTTTTGCACGATATGCCGTTTGCCTTATCGCGGGAAGCAATTGATGAGCTTACGCACTTGCTGTCAGCAAGAAGTCTTGGCGAAATGGACGATTTTCTGGGCAAGTATTTTTCGGGACCCCCGGAACTTGCTTCCCTGCTTCGCAAAAGACCGCCGGTTCTGGTTTGAGCCCTGGATAGTCCGCTCAGAAAGTAGCAAGCGCTTCCTTTTCATTCATCAGCTGAAGCAACGATTTCAATCCGTCCAGATTTTGCTGCAGGATGATCCTGACATCGGCATCCTCTACATGGCCCAGGATGCCGATGGAGCCGCTGAAACCGGAGGCTTTCAGTGTCGTCAGCATCTCCAATTCCTTGTCACCCTGTCCCAGTGGGAGTATCATAGGACCCTGCTCACTCATGCCATTCAGGTTGACGGTCGAAAGATACGGTAACATGTTGTTAAGCAGCACCGGAAAACGGTCGGCCTGGTGGCGGGCGTGGTGGAAATTGTAAACGATCCTGACATCATTTTCTCCGATGGCCTCAATGATCCGGATCTGGTTCTCAGGCTCGCCAAACCAGTCGCCGTGATTATAGAGCGCAATACTGCATCCGAGTTCTTTTGCGCGGTCACGGATGTAGCTGACCGATGATACGGCCTTCTCCAGTTTGGCTTCATTGGTGAGTCCATCGAAGTAACCACTGTTAAAACAGATCCAAAGTTCAGTATGCACCCCGTTGTCCCCGATCAGGTTCAGGATTCGTTCGTTCGTATCGTCAATAACCTTTCCCGAGTCGCCGTCAACCCAAAACCATACTGAACTCATCTCGATATTGTATTTTTTCAGGGCGATAACTTCTTCATCGAAAGCGTCCAGGTGTTTCAGGCGCCAATCGTACGCGAACCGGGAAAAACCAAGATCGTGAAGCATCTTTGCCCGTTCTTCCGGTGAACGTTCAACGCTGTCGAAAGGCACCACGCACCAGGCAATGAGGTTATCTTTTGCGAAGAGTCTGGAATTTGCATCTGCCTTTTTTTCTGTGCGGCAAGCGGATAAGCAACAAAGCGCACCAACAAGAAGTATCATCGGTTTCAACATGGTGATGGGGTTAGCCGGACGGGAAATTAAGGGATTTCGTGGAGATAAGGTAGGAATAAACGAGGGTGTCGATACGCATCGCCCCATTACACGAGCGGAGTTGAAATACCGGCGAGGATAACCATATTTAGCGCGGCATTAACCCATACCCCTATGAAATGCTCCTTCGCTTTGTCCGCTCTTGCCATTCTGACGTTGGTGGCGGCAATCCCGGATTTGCAGGACAGCTGGCGGCCATTGTTCAATGGCAAAGACCTTACCGGGTGGGATACCTATGTCGGTCCCGAATACGACAGCGCGAAGAAAGATTTTGCAGGTGCACCCATTGGTTTGAACAGGGACCCGAATCAGGTGTTCCGTGTTTTGAAAGTAGACGGAAAGGAGGCCATCCGGATTTCCGGGGAGAATTTTGGCGGCATATCGACCAGGGAATCATTTGAAAACTATCACCTCCATCTTGAGTTCAGGTGGGGAAAATCCAAGTGGCATCCCAGAAAGACGGGCAAACGCGATAGCGGGGTGCTTTACCATGCAGTAGGACCCCACGGCGCCGATGGGAATTTCTGGATGCGGTCGCAGGAATTCCAGGTACAGGAGGAAGACTGCGGCGATTACTGGGGTGTTGCCGGAGGTGTCTTCGATGTGCCGGTTGTTGCATCAGGGGATAAGAGCTACCGCTACGACCCTGCCGGCACCCTGACGACATTCCGTGAAGGAAGCGAGGCAGGCCGCCATTGCATTCGAAGCCGAAACGCAGAGAAGCCCTGGGGACAATGGAATGCTATTGACATTTATTGCATGGGCGACACCACCGTTCATGTGGTCAATGGCGAAGCGGTAATGGTGCTGCACGATTCGCGGCAACGCGAGGGCGACAAAGAAACTCCGCTCACCAAGGGAAAGATTCAGATCCAGTCAGAAGGCGCCGAAGTATTTTACCGCGATATCCGCATTAGACCGATAGCCAAAATTCCGGATGAAATGCTGCGGAACTGACCGAGCCTGGGTCCGGGAATTCAATCTGCGGCAACCGAGAATCGGCTATAGGCCTCGCGGTTATTTTCTCGAGTAGGATAGGATCAATGTCGTCACAGCTTCATCACCAACCACGGCATAGGAAGGACGCGGATGAACGTTGTTAAATACAGAAAGCGTGGGCCGGTCTTCGATCGTGATAAAACCCTCATCAATTTCACCGTTTGAATTTGT
>DATBVZ010000566.1:0-2501 GCA_036515095.1 Cyclobacteriaceae bacterium
GTCTGTTGTGCTGAAAGGAAACTCTCCAGCCACTCAATGGCCTCCAGATCGAGGTGGTTAGTAGGCTCATCCATGATGAGCAGGTCGGGCTCGCCCAGCAGTAGCCTGGACAGAAAGATGCGCTTTTTTTGGCCGCCAGAAAGTGTTCCGAACAACACATCCAGCTCCGGGACACCGAGTTTGGAGACCACCTCGTTCACTTTAGACTCGTAATCCCAGGCATGCAGTTCCTCCATCCGGTTGAGTATCTCCTGCATTCTTTCGGGTGCCGTATCATGACGGATGGCCGCCTCGTAGTCCTTTACGACCGCGGCAATTTCATTGTCCTGGCTGAAAAGCACATCTTTAACTGCAATGCGCTCATCAACGGTAAGTTGCTGGGCAAGCACGCCCACACGTACTCCCTGCCGTACTACCACGTTGCCGGTATCCGGTTCCAGTTCGCCACTCAGGATCTTAAGTAGGGTGGTCTTCCCTGTGCCATTCTGGCCGACAAGGGCGTACTTTTCACCTTGCGAAATTCCCAGGGAAATACCCCGGAAAAGCCACCGGTCATGAAACGATTTTGAAACATTTTCGGCAGAGAGGTAATTTACCACGGGGAAGTCGGATTGAAAGTAAAGTGCGAATTTACTGGAAAAAAACCGGGAACAGCTTAACTTGTAGTTTGATGCAACAACGGGATCATCCGGATCCGGTCCGCTCCTGGCGTGACAATCGAGGCTTGAAACTATATCTGGATTATTAAAAGAAAATAGCGTAAGCAGATGAAGGCAGCTAAATTCACACTCTTACTTCTGATCGGCCTGATTTCGGTCAATGTTCAGGCTCAAAGCATCGGTGATAGGGTATTGCAGAAAGCAAAACAGCGGGCAAACCGCAAAATTGACAAAACCATCGATAAAGGTTTTGATGAAGCAGAAAAAGGGATAGACGAAGGGGTCAGCGGTGAGGGCGAACAGCCAGGCGAGGCCCAGGGAGACAAAACCCCCGGAGGCGAACCTGCAAAAGAGAATCCTTCGGCCTCCGACCAGGGTACTGCGCCGGGAGCATCGTTCGCAGCGTACTCTAAGTTCGACTTCATCCCCGGAGAAAAAGTACTCGCGGCAGAGGACTTTTCCCAGGATGCCGTTGGCGATTTTCCCGCTAAGTGGAATACCAATGGCGGTGGAGAGATCGTGACTATCGAAGGACAATCCGGTCATTGGCTGGCCTTCACCAGCAAGGGCGGCTTAACACCGGAGTATATAACATCACTCCCTGAGAATTTTACGCTTGAATTCGACCTCTTCACCAACCCGGGCTACAGCTTCTATGATGCGGGTTTCAGGGTGATCCTTGCCGAGCGCAGTGACCCGAATAATTTCGCCCGTTGGGCAAACTGCGTGCAGGTTGAAATGCATCCCAAAGATGCAACGAGCAACCCAACGGGACGATCCGAATACAGGGTCTTTCAGAACAGCAACGAGATCATGATGAACAGGAGAGACGAACTAACATGCTTTAACAATAAGGATCGCACGCATGCCCGTGTCAGTATATGGCGTCAGAATCAGCGCATACGGGTATATGCAAATGAGACCAAGTTATGGGACCTTCCCAAGGCCTTCATGAGCAATGTAAAGTACAATGCGGTAATTTTTGACAAGGCCGCAGCGAAGGAAGGCAACAATTATTACATCAGCAACATCCGTCTCGCCGTCGGTGCTCCCGACACCCGGAACAAGCTGCTGACCGAAGGCCGTTTTTCCACTACCGGAATTTACTTCAATACCAACGCCGCGGAGATCAAGCCTGAGTCCTACGGTATTCTGAAAGAGATCGCCGATGTGCTCACTGCCAATCCGGAGGTGAAGGTTTCGATTATCGGGCATACCGACAGCGATGGCGACGAAGCGCACAATCTGGAACTCTCAAAACGAAGAGCAGAGGCAGTCAAGCAAGCGCTGACAGGCAGCTTTGGAATCCAGGGAAGCCGGTTAGAGACGGACGGGAAAGGAGAATCCCAACCGGCGGAATCCAACGATACACAAACGGGTAAGGCTGCTAACCGGAGAGTGGAGTTTATTAAACGCTAACCAAACTTAACAATAAGCGTACGTGCTGGTACGCGGATACTTCCTGCCATGCGTTAAAAGAGGAAACCCAACCGAACGTAGAAAAGATTACCTTCGACCGAGTGTCCCACTTCTGCCGACAGGACCGTCAGGTTGAAAGGTGTCATCCATAAGCCCCCGCCCCAGCTGGTATGCCATACGTCCGAGTTGCCTGACTGCGCAGTAGGATCGTTCCCTTCACTATCCTTGTACCAGACGCGGCCGAAGTCGCGAAAGCCAAGTATTCCCAACTGTACCGGGAATAAGTACGTCCGAAAGCTTGCCAGCCTCAGGCGCACCTCCATGTTACCATAAAACCGGGAATCGCCATAGAAGCGCGTCTTTCGGAATCCCCTCAATTGAGTGCTCCCGTCCAGAATCTGGGCCTGATAGAATTCATAGTTT
>DATBVZ010000567.1:0-8292 GCA_036515095.1 Cyclobacteriaceae bacterium
TTAGTATCGCCCTTCAGGCAGATGGAGCCTGGGTTACCGAATTCCACAAGGAGCAAAACGCCATGACCACCGCGGCGTTCTGGCATTCGAATGATTATCAAAATAACTTCACTTACCTGATAGACGGAACACCGTGTGAGCTGGTCATTAACTCAAACACGGTTGTCCATTTTGCTGAGCGGATCCAGGAACTATTTCCGCGGGATCATAAGATGCTCAGCAAATTCAAGGGCGAAAGCTACACCGGCACTGCGCTGCATGACGAACGAGGGGCGGTACTCGGTAGCATCGCCATCATCAACAGTAAACCAATGGAAATAACCGGTGAGGTCAGGGAGATTTTCAACATGATCAAATCCCGGACTGCGTCGGAGTTGCAGCGGTTAAGACGCGAACGCGAAATCCTCAATCGCGAAAATCATTTGCGCGGACTGATCAATGGCGTTAAGGATCTGCTCATAAACGTTAACGATAAGGGGCAGATCGTCATGCTGAACAGCACAGCTGAATCCACTCTCGGATTGGATGGCAACCACTGTTCCGGCCAGCATATATCCCGGTTTCTGACTGAATCGTGCAGGAGCAAACTTATTTCCCTTATTGAAAGCATTAACGCGAAAACCGGCGGGGAGCGCTACCTCTGGATACCGGGTACCCTGAAGATCGTGTCGGAATCGGGATCAGCGTTTGATGCAGAAGGCACACTAAGCCGCTATGAGCTTGATGGCAAGATCTATTACACCCTCGTCCTTCGCGGCCGCGATGAAAGCGGAGAAGCTGCCGAAAAGTCAAAGCAACTGATCGACGAAACCGAATACCTGCAGGAAGAGTTGGAAGAAATGAAGAGCTCTTCCCAGCTGATTGGAGAAAGTAATGCAGTGAAGCGCCTGCTGCAAAACATCTATATGGTGGCCTATACCGACGCTACCGTCCTCCTATCCGGAGAGACAGGGACCGGCAAGGAATTGGTGGCAAGGCATATTCATCAGATCAGTAGCCGGAAGGATAAGCCGATGATCACCGTGAATTGCGGCGCGATCCCGCCAGCGCTAATGGAGAGCGAATTTTTTGGCCATGCCAGGGGAGCTTTTACGGGCGCTACGGCAGAGCGAAAAGGTCGCTTTCAGCTGGCTCACGGCGGTACACTATTTCTGGACGAAATAGGCGAACTGCCTCTGGACCTCCAGGTGAAATTGCTTCGGGTGATCCAGGAAGGTGAATTTGAACCAGTTGGAAGCTCCAAAACCATAAAAGTAAATGTGCGCATTATAGCCGCCACCCACCGTAACCTGTTTGAATTATGCAAAGAGAACAAGTTCAGGGAAGACCTTTACTACCGGCTTAATGTTTTCCCCCTGGATGTCCCTCCCCTCCGTGAACGGCAAAACGATGTGGTCCTGATTGCAGGTACATTCATTCGCAACTGCGAGAAGCGGTTGGGCAAAAGACTAAAACCGCTCAGCGAAGAGCAGGAAAGGTTGCTGCGGTCCTATTCATGGCCCGGAAATGTGCGGGAATTACAGAATATCATCGAACGCGCATCCATTCTTTCCCATGAAGGGGTCCTGGACCTGCAAACTACCCTGGGGTTTGCAAAAGTTAACAACATACCCGCGATTGACGCAGACAACGACCGCATTCTGACCAGGGACGAAGTTGTAGAGCTTGAAAAACTCAATATTATCAAGGCGCTGAAGCTTTGCAAAGGGCGAGTATCCGGAAGGGATGGAGCGGCCGCGCTGCTGCATATGGTACCCTCTACCCTTAGTTCGCGTATTATAGCTTTAGGCATTAACATTCCAAAGTAATTACAAGAAAATATGACTGTTCAGGAAACCGGGAACATCTTCTCGAAAATCGGAGGCATCAATGCGGTTCACGAAATTGTTGACCTGTTCTATGACAAAGTTCTCGCAGATCCCCGCGTCAATTTTTTCTTTAAGGACGCCGACATGAATGTGCAACGGGGAAAGATGAAAGCATTTCTCATGATGGCCCTTGGCGGACCTGTAAAATTTACGGGTAAGGATATGCGGCTGGCTCACACGCACCTGGTCCGCGGCGGACTCAGGGATTCTCATTTCGATGCGGTTGCGGTTCATCTCGTCGCGGCGCTAAGGGAATGTGGTGTTGACGATTCGGTCTGCAGCCAGATCGCGACCATGGCGGAACGTGTAAGGGCCGAAGTACTTAACAAGTAAACGGCCCAGCTATTCATCAGGGGGTCACGCAGGCGACAATCCGGGTTACCCATCACATTGATCCATCAGGTTAGCACTCAGGCCGTAAGGTGGAGGTGGCTCAATGTTGTTTCAATGATATCGATCTTACCTGTGAGCAGGTATTCGAAGGCGATGAACGCCGCCATAAACACACCAACGAGGAGCGCAACTACGCGGACGGGCTTTAACCGGCTGATACGGGTGTAGGGATCAAAATCAAACCTGGACATGATTGACAATTGTTTAGGCATGCCCGGACAGGCGACCGATGCCGGTCCCGGCATGTTCTTACCCTTAAATCCTGCGCTTGGTAAACGGGATAAGCATTGCTGCGGTCTGCCGGTAGCGAATATACTTTTCGCCGAAAACGCGGATCAGGTCACGTTCTTCAAACCGTATGGCGGTAAGCATGTAACCGGTTGTCAAGGCCGCGAAGAGCAAATGCGCTACCGTCATTGTGGGTGTTGCCCAGAAGGCTATCATCCAACCCAGGTACAGGGGATGACGAACGTATTTATAGAACAGCGGCGTCCGGAATGTGAGCGGCACATAAGGAATTCCCCGGAAATAAAACCATACCTGGCGCAACCCGAACAGGTCAAAATGATTGATGAGGAACGTACTTACCAATACGATCGCAAAGCCGGTGAGACTTAAGGCGGTCAGCATAACCCTCACCGCGGGAGAGCCTGCCGACCATACTGCCCCCCCAATGGGCTCCCATAACCACAGCAAAACAATAAGGCAAACGCTGGAAAGCAGTACATAGGTACTTCTTTCAAGTGCCTCCGGAATGTAACGCGTCCACCACTTTTTGAACCAGGGCCGGGCCATTGTGCTATGCTGCACGGCAAAGAGCAGCAACAGGCCCGAATCGACCAGAAGAGCGTACGAAAGTGAGGATCCAGGCTCTCCATCCAGGGTGTTGGGGACAATCAGGTTGACCACGAAGCCAACTGCAAAACAGAAGGTGGCAAAGAAAATGGCGTAGGCAAGCAGGCCATAAGCGAAATACATCAATTTTTTCATTGTAGCAGAATTGTTTAAAATGTTGATGCAATACCTGTTGACATTCATCGTACCAAAAGGTATCAAGTTGACAATGAGGTAGTTACAAATAGAGTGGGTTTCGATTTTTCGTAAATCACGAAATTCCGTAAGGATCGGTCATGAAAAATCCGGAAAGCGGTAAGGCCGGATAAGTTGGTCCGCTGACGGGCTACTTTGAGAGAGGAAGGCCGGTGTTCGCACTGAAGTTATGAGGCAGGATGGTAACTCATAATCTGCAGACGAACTTAGGATGGACTACCGAATCAATTATTTTGATTCATTTGAATAAGAATTATCAGTTGATAACCAATGAATTATTCCGATTTATGTGATTATTTACTTGAGTAAGCGATATTCCCGAATCCGCACAGCGTTCGTTCGTCTGTTAACCGCACGCGGATTGTATTCTTTGATGTGGCAGGAATACCCAGGCAACGGGCTTGTATCCTTTTTGTATTGTTCGAATCTAATGACTAAACCAAACGAACCATGATCACTATCATTATTCTATTCGCAATTGCCGCTGTGTTCGGCCTTACGCTCATCATTCCGATCCTTCAGGGTAAGACGCCGACGCGAGGCTTTGTCTTTGCCCATGGCGGTGTTGCCGCCGTAGCGCTGGTCATGCTGGTGCTGCAATACGTCAGGGATATGACCACCGTTCCACAGATCAGCTTGATCCTGTTTGTTGTCGCTGCCCTGGGAGGTTTTGTCCTGTTTGCGCGTGACGTGCAGAAGAAACCCATACCCAAAGGGCTGGCTGTGGTCCACGCAGGTGCTGCCGTTGCCGCCTTTCTCATCCTCCTCTTTTCTGTAATCTAGCTGTGAAGGTCAACTTGTTGAAGGGCCGACTGGGGCATCACCGGTTCCACCCGATGTTGATTCACTTTCCCAGCGCATTGTACCCTTTCAGCTTTGTGATGGACCTGCTGCACCGGTTAACGGGAGAGCCATCGCTGGAGGGCGCCGGATTGTATTCCCTCGTAGCAGCAGTTGGAATCAGTGTGGTGGCTATAGCCTACGGACTGCAGGACTTGTTACAGATCAATTCGGAGAGCAAAGCCTGGCGGACGGCTGGAATACACGCGATACTGAATGTCTGCTGGTTCATTACCTATGCCATCCTGCTCGCGTTCAGGATCAAACACCCGGATGCAGTCGGCAACCTGGGCTACCTGATCACGATGGGGCTGGCAACATTGGGCTTGTTCGTTTCCAACTTCTTTGGAGCCGAGCTTATTATCAGACACAGGATCGGTATTACCGAACCTAAGGATACTTAAAACGAGTAATCAAAGACCCTCTCATTTTTTACTCAGTAATACGGCCCAGTCGGAATCAACATCAGAAGGAGGTAAACCAATGTCTGCCCGGCCGCCCGCACTTATCTCAGTGACGGTTCCGGGTATCAGGTCACCACCACGGCGCGGGTTATACCATTGCACACTGAAGGTACCTGCCTCGCCGGTGAGATCGATTGACGTGGTGCGGCCTTTTGGCAGGTATATCGCATAGCGGACTCCCTTTTCTGCGAAACAATAATCGTCCGGATTCGCAGTAAGGCCATCTGAAGGTTCCATTCGCCAGAACCGAAGATGGCGGTAAAAGAAATCCAGCGCGAACCGGGTATAGTCCCACATCCGGTCCCTCGACCGCCAGTCTTCACATCCCAGGTCGTTGTCGTGGTTGAGGTAACCGAAATACCATTCGGCGCCGCCTCCTCCGGCCATAAGGTTTCCCCAGAGTACGAGGCTTCTTATCGAGTCCTGATTGTTCTTGTCCGTGCGGTCGTCAGGGTCTACCCCCCGATTCGCAGGTCCGATCTCATCGAGATTAACAACCCACGGTCTGCCTGCAGATACCGATTTTTCCACCCAGGTCAGCGTCTCGTTGTGAACCTGCGGCGGACTTCCGATCTGCAGTGAAGGACCGTCAAGAAATTCGTACCCGAGCAGGTCATCCAGCACAGGGTCACGGTATTTCGGGCTGGAGTGAGTATGTACAACTACTGTGTTCCCGTACGGATCGTGAGTCTTAACATACGCGATCATGTCCATCTGCTGCTGACGATCCTGGGCTTTGGGACTGAAGTCGGCGTAACCGTTCTCTTCCCCCATGTTCCAGCTAACCGCAAGATGGTGGGCGAAGCGCGCTATCAATTCCCGATAGTAGAGCTTACGTTCCGGGCCGGTGTCACCGTTGTCCAGCAGGAGTTGATTCTCAGTTTCCTGGGTTACCACATGAAGCATGATCCCCAGTCTGTCCATGTGCGAAAATACGATGTCCCACTGGTCCAGCTTACTGCAGTCGAATCGCTGTCGATCTTCGTATGTGATATAGGGCCAAACATCCTCACCATCACCAGCAATATTAAGCGTCAGGAAATACACCGAATTCATTCCCTTGGAGGAAAGATAATTGAGTGCGCCGATAATGCCCCTGCCCTTACCATCGTGCCAGTCGGGGTCGCCCGGCTGCCAGTCAGGCACATGGCCGCTATACGCATGTAACGTTGCATCAGGCTTAGCCTCACCCATACGCGCCTCGTTATCTCCGCGGTAGCGCGTGCCGTCAAATCCGCTATAAGCCAGGAAATTCTCGGGCGAATCGGTACCGCCTTTCAGATAATACTCCCCGGATCCGCTGAAGCGAAGATACCTTCCCTCAGCATGCACCAGTCTGCCCTTGCTCCGTAGGTCTTTACCTGTCTTGTCGGTTGCGTCAACGTCGAAATACCCTGTAGCACCGTCGAAACTTACACCGGCGCCGGCGTCAGGATCATCGCTGATTGCGATATGATTACCTTGCCGGAATGAAACGGAATACCGCCATCGGCCTTCTGCATTAGGGACAAACTTAACGCGCCATTTGTTTCCTGTATCTGCTCCTGTTTCCGCTGCACGGCCATCAGCGGCATAGTAGCCCGGAATTTCAAAATGCTCATTGCCATTGGTAAACGTCACTTTCAGGCGATAGTCCGTGAATGGGTTGAGCGCAGCGCTTTCACTTGTTTCCGGCCCCCTGAAAGTAAGTGTGAAAGTATGCCAGAGTCTCAATTCACCGCTGATCTCAGGCCTGTCATCGGCGCAGGAAGTCATCAGAGTCACGACAGCACATATCCGCAGCAGCGTCCGTGGTATATTCATTGTTTATGGTTTAAACACCGATATTAGTTGAATGCACACTGTCCCGGACTTTTCAATTCTGCTTTGCGCAAACTCTTCTCCTGATATTCTGTTCAATCTGAACACCATTTATCCATTTTTCTGTGAGCATAATCATTTTGATCGTATTTTGCTATACCAATTGTGATTGCAGGATATGGTTTCGGTCTGCTAAGCTAAGGGTTATTCACGCATATGACACTGCGTAATCGGGTTGCCCTGGCAGTTTATCACTACAGAATCCTCCACGAACTCACAATACGCCCATGAAAACAGGTATTGCCGTTCTCTTGTCGTTCCCCTTACTGATCTCTTGCTCAGAGTCTGCCGATGTTGCCGGCACGACCAGGATCACAAAATGGCAATACGGAAAGAAGGGCGCTATTTCACTCACCTTTGACGACGGTTCCATCAATCAGTTCAGAGTAGCATTGCCCATCCTGAACCGGCTTGATTTTAAGGGCACTTTTTTCATTGTTACCGGCGACATCCCCGGTTCCACATTCCCTGGAAGATTTTCCGGAAGGCCCGTCGCAGACATTCTGAAAGAGTCAGTCATCATGCCGACGAACGACAAGAATTTTTTTGAACGTGCCTCTGCCCTGGCTTTCCTGGATATCGAAGAAGCCGAGAGCTATCATTCACAGGCCGGGTCGCTTTACGAAGAGGGAAAGGTAACCGAAGCGCATAACGTGGTGGATGAAGGTTTGGCAAAGGCAAGATCCCGAAACGTTTCAGTGTCGCCAACCCCTGCCACCGATACAGCTGACGTGATTACGTGGCCGGAGATACAGGCGTTCGCCAGTCAGGGCCATGAATTCGGCAACCATACGGTCACCCACCCGCGCCTGGCTGTTCTGGATGAGACGAACCTGTTGTATGAACTCGAAAAGGGAAAGGAAGAGATCCTCCGTCATCTGGGGTCCTATCACACCTTCTCTGCCGAGTGTCCATACGGTACGGAAGATGCCCGGGTCATGGAATACGCCTTAAAGGTCCACCCCGCTCTTCGTAACCGAATGCCCGAGTCTTTCCTTGATGAACTGAACCGCTGGAGTGAGGCTATTCCGGGCAACTCGACAAAGGAATATGTGCAATGGCAACGCGGCCCGCTGGCGGAAACCAGTATGGAACTGATGAAGTCCTGGGTCAACGGCGTTTCGATGGACGATAATATCTGGCTGGTCCTGGTTTTTCATGGCGTTGACGGAGTAGGTTGGGAAGCGAAGCCTCACCAGGAATTGGAGGAGTACTTCACATACATCAAGGAGCACGAGAACAGACTATGGGTGGCGACATTTGGTGACGTGACACGCTACATGCGCGAACGCATGAATGCCAGGGTCAATTCCCGAATGGAAGGAAACCGAATTGTCATAGACTTTACGCATACACTCGATCCCGAATTGTATTCGTTGCCTTTAACGTTGAAGACGTATGTAAATCCGTCCTGGACTGAAGTGAGCATAAGCCAGAATAACGATACCCGCAAGATGGAACCTCAGTTGGATGAAAATGGAATGTACGTTATGTACCAGGCTGTTCCCAACCAAGGACAGATTGAAATTTCCGACTTGGATTAAAATAGGAATGACCAAATCGCAAACCGGGTAGACAGATCCCTGTTTGCACCAGGGTGCCTATCCTTGACTGTGTTCAACGGCGTCAGCAAAATGCCGACGCTGACATCACCAAAGCGAGCTAACGAAACATTGGAGGATTATTTTTGGGTGGGCTGATGTGTAAAACACAGCGAGGTACGTGAACCTGTACTATTTGCAAAGTCTAACACGCTGATGCGCTTTCAAAAGTCAGATCTTGATTGAGTAAACCGATCCTTGTCCATGCGCCTCCTG
>DATBVZ010000568.1:0-4207 GCA_036515095.1 Cyclobacteriaceae bacterium
TGCTTGCCATGGCCGTAAGTGCACCATATATAATAGAGATCACGCCCAGCAGGGCTACCATCCAGCTCAGGGCCAGTGCAGCCTCCGGAAATACCGGAAATGCAATGCGCATCAGTCCGTATGCCCCGATCTTCAGCAACAGCGCTGCCAGGATAACCGATACGGGTGTCGGTGCCTCGACATGCGCATCGGGAAGCCAGGTGTGAAATGGCACCATTGGCAATTTGATGGCGAAGCCTATGAACAGAAAGAGGAAAGCCCAGTTGCGTATGCCCCACCCGGCTATTGTCCGGTCATTTTCCGGATGCAGCAACGAACCGCTCAGGTAGTTTCCGGCATCAGTGAGGTACGTAAGGTTGAATGTATGTACGACCCGATTGCCGGGAACGGTGCATGACAGGTACAAACCTATGAACACGATAAGGATCAAAATAGAACCACACAGGGTATACAGGAAAAATTTAATGGAAGCATATTCCCGGTTGCTTCCGCCCCAGATACCGATCAGGAAGAACATGGGGAGTAACATGAATTCGAAGAACAGGTAAAAGAGCAGCAGGTCAAGGGCGGTAAAGCTGCCGATGATGGCGGCATTGAGGATTAACAAAAGGACGAAATAACCTTTGCGATTTGTATTTATGGTCCACGAAGAGATCGCTGCGATCAGCATGATGAATACACTCAGGGCCACCAGGGGAAAACTCAAGCCGTCGATACCCAGAAAATACTCCGCCTTTACCTGACCCCATGATCCCAAATCCAGACTGAACCACTCCACCTGCTCCACCAGTCGCAAGGTTCCTGTCTCTGCAGAATATTGTCCCATCGCTGCGATAAGCAACAGCAACTGCAACAAACTCACCAGGAGGTTCAGGATACGAAGCCAGGTTAAACGGGTCTTTGGAATAAGCAAGGCCACAAGGGCCGCAAATACAGGTAGAAAGATCAGGTAGGTAAGAATGTGATCCTGCATCGCATTCATTGGATTACAAAGCGCCTAAAATAATTCATAATTTCAAGTTATCAGAAAAAGAGTGAGCAGGATGAGTCCCAAGCCGGCCCAGAAAATATACAATTGTATCTTGCCACCCTGAAAGGATCTTGTAAATACGCCGATGCCTCCAGCCAGGCGTGCGATGTTGTTGACGGTTCCGTCCACCATTACGCGATCCAGCCACGCAACAACGTGGGCCAGGGTAACCTGGATATAGGCTGTGCCGTGCACCAGGCCGTCGATGTACTTCTTATCGAACAGGGTTAGCAGAACCGAAAGTCTGGTTACGGTTCTGCCGATAACCATGGCATAAAGTTTATCCAGGTAGAATGTCCCCGCAAGTGCGGACGAGATTTCGCTTTCACGTCCGGGTGCCAGCTTGTTTCTGTAATGGAAAAAGGAAAAGCCAAGCGCGCCAAATACCGCCAGGAGTGAGAGTACGGTCCCCGGCATGCTGGAACTGCCCTTGTGATACCACCCTGAAAAGCCCAGGGGATTTGCCGATACGATCCACCAGAGCGAACACATTGCCAGGACGATCATGGGAAAGCGCATTACGAAAGGTACTTCCATTACAGAGAGTCCGCCTTCCTTTCGTTCATTGCCGGGCACTATAAAAACAAACCAGATCAGTCTGAAGGTGTAACATACGGTAAGAAAGGTAGTGAGCAGAATCACCATGACAGCCAATCCCTTCCATGAAAGAGTTAGCCCGCCCCAGGCTATCAGCGCAGTCAGGATTGATTCTTTTGATTGAAACCCGGAAAAGAATGGCAGACCCGAGAGCGATGCCCCGCATACAAGGAAAACCAGAAAAGTGAGGGGAAGCGACCGGCTCAGTCCGCCAAGGTTGCGTATGTCCTGGACGTCAAAGCGGTGTGTTGTACCTTGCTGTGCCTGATGGAGCGAATGGATTACCGCACCAGCGGCCAGGAACAGTCCGGCTTTAAAAAATGCATGCGTGAAGAGGTGGAGTATTGCACCTTCAGTAGCCCCCGCACCCAGGGCCACGATCATGAATCCCAATTGCGAAACGGTGGAGTAGGCCAGTATTTTTTTAAGGTCGGTGTGTGTCAGTGCTGCTAACGCACCCAATAGGGTGGTGATAAGTCCGGTGATTATAACGACGATCAATGCAACGGGAGTGAAAAGAAAGTGCACGCGTGCCAGCAGGAATACGCCGGCAGCGACCATAGTAGCGGCGTGGATGAGTGCCGAAACGGGTGTTGGCCCGGCCATGGCGTCCGGTAGCCACGTAAGCAACGGAAACTGCGCGGATTTCCCAATTATCCCCATAAAAATGCATAGGGAAGCGGCGGTCTCCCATGGCAACGTCTCTTCGTTGTAGATGAAATCGAACTGAAACGTGCCGGTCTGCTGATATACAATCATCAACCCGGTAATAAATCCGAGGTCGCCGATCCGGTTCATGATGTACGCCTTACGGGATGCATTTCCCGTATCGGGTAATTCGGTCCAGTGACCAATGAGCATATACGAAGAGAAACCGACAAGTTCCCAGAAGATGAAAACAATCAGCAGGCTGTTCGACAATACGATGCCCATCATGGCGAAGGTGAAAAAACCCAGCATGATAAAGTACCGCCGTATCGATGGATCCCCAGCCATGTATCCGGTGGAATACAGGTGCACAAGAAAGGAAATTGCGGACACCATCAACACCATTACAACGGTGAGCTTGTCGATATATAACCCCACGCCCAGGGTATGATCGCCCAGCGAAAACCAGGGGACGTTGACATCATAGCTGCCGATTCCAGGGGCATGATAAAACAGCATTGCTGAGGCTATTACCGAAAACAGCAGCATCAAGGGAGCCGTAAGCGAGATAAGCCAGGCATAACGGGGAGAAATAAGTGTGGCCAGCAAGCCGGATAACAACGGTGTGCCCAGCGCGACGAGTGCGGAACTAATAATCCAGTTGGTGATATAAGGTTCCGTGGGACTCAATCTTTCAGGATATTAATATCATCCGGAACGGGACTATGAAAGAACTGGTAAACACGCAGAATGATGGCCAGCCCAACGGCCGCTTCACAGGCCGCGACAATGATAACAAACAAGGCAAAAAGTTGTCCATCCAGCCGGTGTGGATGCGCCAGGTTAAATGCCACCAGGTTAATGTTCGCTGCATTAAGCATGAGTTCAAGTCCCAATAATACGGCAATGGCATTTTGCTTGATGATGACGATCATGATTCCCAACGAAAACAGGATAGAGGAGAGGATCAGGTAATGCTCGAGAGGAATCATAGCGCTGTATTCCTCCGTTGTATTGCCGCTGCCACGGCGGCCCCTACCAGGGCAATCAATAACAGGAGTCCCGCTACTTCAAAGGGAAGAAGGTAATCCGTCATCAATGCAATTCCCAGCCGGTTGATCAGGGTATACTGCGGGTCATGATCGTATACCCCGGTCATGTTGAAATTCTCATTCGTGGTGAGGACGATTAGCAGGGCCATTAACGGCAGGCCAAGCAACAAGCCGGCAAACCATTTGTTGTTCGTAACGATCATTGGCTTGCCTGAAATTTTGGTAGTCAGCATGATTCCGAAGATGATGATTACAAGTACGCCACCCGCATAGATCAGTATTTGGGTTACGGCGACCAGTTCGGCGAAGGACACCACATAAATGCCGGCAATACTCAACAGGCAAACCAGCAGCATCAGCGCACCATGAAAGAGCCTGTTTGTGAACAGTATTCCCGAGGCTGCCGCTACGGCAAGGAAAGAAAAAATATAGAAGGCGTAGGTCATGACGGTTTGCCGGGGGGTTTGATCCGGGGCTTGAACACAGGGCGGGGAGGTGCAGCAGGTCCTGCTTCACTGTCTGCTGGTTTCGTGATTGGCGCGTCAGCCGCTTTATCCCGCTGAAATGCTTCCAGGTTTTCCTTCTTTTCCCGGATCTCGGCTTCGCTCATTTCTGAAAATGCATAGTAATGCTCCCGGATATCGAACGTGCTGAAGTCATAGACTTTTGTCATGGTCAGGCATTCTGTAGGGCATACGGTTGTGCACAATCCGCAAAAACAGCACTTGCCCATGTCGATGTCGAAGGATGCAGCGTAAAGCCTCTTGGGTGTGCCATCCGATGTCCTGCCGATCTCTTCGGTGGCCTTTATGGGCTCCATAGTAATACAGTCAACCGGGCATATCTTGGCGCACTTGTCGCAAACAATGCAGTCGTCGAT
>DATBVZ010000569.1:0-12864 GCA_036515095.1 Cyclobacteriaceae bacterium
CCTTCGCGAACCGGGTGAGCGTTTATCCGGTTCCCGCCGACAATGAATTGCTGGTGAAGCTTCCGGCTCCGTCTTCCGGCGCTGTGATATGCCGAATGATCGATTCCTTCGGAAGGGAAATTGCATCCGATGTGTTCACTCCCGGAGAACAGATCAGCACCTTCGACACGTCCGGACTGGCAGACGGTGTCTATATTTTACAATTCGAGAAACCCGACGAAGCTGTTAGCAGAAAGAAATTGCTGGTGGTTCACGGACAAGGGCATTAATTCCCGGCATGAATTCTTAAATGAGGAGGACACGCAGGAATACCTGCCGATTCCCAACCGTGCTGGCAAAAAAACCGCTTATTTTGCCTTTTCAATTTCTTCCTTAATTTTGCCCGATTCTCAGCGTAGCAGGCCACAAAATCTGATCTACCGGAATAACCTGAAGTATGGACATCTTCCTTCAACCAGAAACCTGGCTTGCACTTGTTACCCTGACTTTTTTTGAGGTTGTTTTAGGTATCGACAACATTATATTTATTTCCATCGTGTCGAACCGCCTTCCGGAATCTATCCGGGCGAGAACGAGGAACATGGGATTAATACTGGCCATGTTGGTCAGGATATTATTGTTGCTTGGAATTACCTGGGTGATCGGATTTCAGCAGCCGCTGTTCAGTGTTTTCGGCAAGGATTTCAGCGGAAGAGATCTCATACTAGGATTCGGCGGCCTTTTCCTTATCGCAAAAAGTACGCGCGAAATAAACCAGGAAATGGAAGGCGACGAAGATGAGGGGCCCGGAGCACCGAAAAATAACAAAGTGACATCGGTAATTGTGCAGATCATTTTACTGGACATTATTTTTTCATTCGATTCCATCCTGACGGCTGTCGGGCTAACTACGCATATCCCTATCATGGTAGTGGCCGTTGTTCTCTCTATTTTGATCATGATTGCATTTTCAGGCAGGATTAGCGGTTTCATACATAAACACCCTTCGCTGGAAGTTTTGGCTCTGGGATTCCTCATTCTCATTGGGTTCATGCTATTCCTTGAAGGGCTGCACTATGAGATTCCGAAGGGCTACATCTATTTTGCGGTAGCCTTCTCGCTTCTGATTGAAATGATTAACATTCGGATACGAAAGAAAAGGAAAAAAGCAAAATTGGAGTCTCATGGAAAATGACGAAAACCTAAGATACCCGACCGGACGTTTTGCGCCCCAGGTAAACTATACCTATGAGGAACTCCTGAAACTGATCGACAAGATCGAGGCGCTTCCGGGGAAACTGAAGAAGGTGGCCGACGGTTTATCCGCGGCGCAGTTGGACACGCCTTACCGGGAAGGTGGCTGGACATTGCGCCAGGTTATTCATCATATGGCCGACAGCCACATGAATGCCTATATCCGGCTTAAGTGGACCTTGACGGAAGACCGGCCTGTAATTAAGGCATACGATGAGAAGCGGTGGGCAGAAACGCCGGAAACACCGCTGAACCCCGGGATGTCCGTAATTCTTTTGACCGCGCTGCATATAAAATGGGTGAACCTCCTCCGGTCACTCGGGCCGGAAGATTTTGAAAAGGGATTTGTACACCCTGAAACCGGCAAATTTGTAACGTTGGCCCGCCAGGTCGCACTCTACGCCTGGCACGGCGACCACCACGTTGGTCATTTACAGCTTGTTTCGGCCAAAGCCGGCTAAGAAGTTGGAATATAAAAGACCGCCAATCCTATTCAACCGGCACCTGGAAACGATATACCCGGCTGTATTTCGCAGGGTGGATAAAATTCCCGTGCGCCATGAGCGGATAAGCACCCCGGATGATGATTTCCTTGACCTTTACTGGGCCACCCGGGATGCGGAAAAGCTGGTAATAATTTCGCATGGACTGGAAGGCAATGCGTGGCGGCCTTATGTGCTGGGAATGGCGCGCGCATTCTACGCAGGCGGTTACGATGTATTGACCTGGAACTACCGGGGATGCGGAGACGAAATGAACCGCTCCCTTCGATTTTATCACAGTGGCGCAACGGACGACATGCATGTGGTAGTGAGGCACGCCTGGTTGAAGGGATATCGCAACATCAACCTGGTTGGTTTTAGCCTCGGCGGCAACATTACGCTCAAATATCTTGGTGAGCGCCAGCCCGATCCCATCCCGATTCGCAAGGCGGTCGCCTTTTCTGTGCCCATGGACCTGCACGCGAGCTGCCGGCAGATCGCTCTACCGGCAAACCGCATTTATGCGCGACGGTTTCTGCGGAGCCTGAAGGAAAAAGTTCTTCGTAAGTCCAGGTTAATCCATGGATTGGATACCGCTTACATGGACGAGATACACACCCTTATTGATTTCGATGACCGGTATACAGCTCCCTTGCATGGCTTCAAAAATGCCATTCATTACTACCAGTCGTGCAGCTCCCTCCATTTCCTCGACCGTATCAGCACACCCGTATTGATCATAAGTGCCAAAAATGATCCCTTCCTGAGTCACGAGTGCTTTCCCGCTCTTGACAATCACGCTTTCATAACTTTTAAAGCGCCGTTGCAGGGCGGTCATGCCGGGTTTACACAATTCTCTAAAAATGGGTTATATTGGTCGGAGGAAAGAGCAATGAATTTCATTGACGACTCTGCCTGAAATTTCAGGAAATATTCTTATCCACCCGCCGTCCATGATCGAACGATACAGCATAACGTGCAGCGCTGATAAAATCCGCGAAAGGTTCAATGTCGACGTGCCGGATTTTTACCGGAAACATTACAATGCTGCGCCCACTCAATTATTGCCGGTGATTACAAACTCCAGTCCTCACGGCGTTTCGTTGTTCTATTGGGGAATACCCCCTTCATGGGCAAAAAATAAGACGGTAAGTGAAAAGGTGATCAATCTGAAAGTTGAATCGCTGCAGGAAAAGCCCTCGTTGCGCCGGGTGATGCTCAACCGAAGATGCATTATCCCTGCCGACGGTTTCTATGCCTGGAAAAAGATCGGAAAGCGATCCATGATTCCTTACCGGTTTGTTTCCGGATCGGGAGAACCATTTTCATTTGCAGGCATCTGGGAAGACTTCGAAGACCACAACGGCGAAGAGAGCAGTACCTTCATTATGCTAACGGCAACAGCCAATGACGACGTGCAATCCATAACGGACAGAATGCCGGTTATACTTAGTCCGGAATCGGAAAAGCTATGGTTGTCGGAAAAGCAGGATGAAGCGGTGCTCTTTGCTCAACTGACCGCGCGCGCAAACAGCACGTTGTCGGCATACACAGTCTCCCCCCGGATCAACACCTCCACGGAGGACGTGCCCTCCCTCATCGCTCCGGCTCCTCCTGCCGATCAGCATGGAAACCTGACGTTGTTCGACTGACCTGCCCGGAGTTGCGAAGTGTTGGCAGCTGCCCTGAAGGGTGAATGGTGATCAGAATCCTTCGTCGCCCTTTACCTCGTCATCTTCTGGCTTTTCCTCTTCCGGTTCGGCCTGTTCGCCCTTCGGAACCTTCTCTTTTTTGGGTTTCTTTTCTTTCTTCTTCTTTGGCTGCTCGCCAGGACCATTCGACGTTTTTGCCTCTTTCGTTTTGTCCTTTTTCAGGAATGAGAAGAGTCCTTTCCTTTGCTTGGCTTCGGGCCGTACCTCGGGTTCCTCTTCCTGAACATCGTCACCGGTATATTCAAAATCAAACTCTGAACGCTCGACATCGGGCGCTGTCTGCAGCGTATCAACAGGAACTTCTTCCTTCTTCTCCTTCTTCCGGAACAGATTCCTGAAAAATCCCCGCTTCTCTTCCTGGCTTTCCTTTACTGCAGACTCTTCGTCCCACTTGTTCTGCATCTGGGCAAGTCGCACATCCGGCAATACCAGGGCGTCACGCAGGTACCACATGTAATTGTCCTGATCGATATTGAACCGGACCTCATCCACTTTGTAATTCACGCTGTCACGATCGTACCGTAGCATTCTCACCTCGCGGTCCCTGGAGATCACATAAACGCTGTCCGAATCATCGGTGGCAAGTGTATCGACAGGCTGGGCAGGAACATCCACGATGTATGTGCTGTCAATCACCGACCGTGCGGCACGGTCCAGTTCCGCCAGCGAAACATCCTCGTCCATGGTAAGGGAATCGGGCACCACCGGAAATACATCTTTCATCTCAACGGTAGCCATATTACTAAGCCTCTTGCGGTAAGGGACCACGTCGGCGATGAGGTACTTGTTCTTGCTGGCCATCAGAACCTTGGGCGTCGAATCTTCCTGAAAATAGCTGAACTTCTTCCGGAGGGCGTCTTTGTCATAAATAAAGGCACTCTGGAACGCAGGGCAAATGGTTCGCTGGGTACATGCCCCAAGGAGCAGGCAAAAACCGGAAGTAATAAAAAATGCCCTTGTCATGAGGGTAACTCAGTTAAAAATCAGTCCTGCGAGCTACAATCGCTGGTTCCGCTTACTCCACTGCAAAAATGCCCAAATTCCATGCTACACACTGAGTTCAGTGGATTTTAACCTCCAAAATTACGCATTGTAGCAGGGAAACCCAAAATTTCACAGAATAATACAGCCATCTAACCCGCTGATTATCAATTCACATACATTCTAAACGCCCGCGTTGATCTTTTAGTGGACAGGCACTGCAAAACGACGAATATTCCCAAAACCGGAAAATTCCGGGGTTCACCATGGAAGCGGGAAGATTCGACTGAAGATAGGGGTAAAATCGTTTCCCTTTGAGCTTTCCTTTCCGGCATTGCCGGCTACAGCGCGGGTTTGATCACCAGCTTGAAAATGAGGTAAATTACACCGATAAGAAAGATCAACATCGATATCTTGTTGATGCCATGCATCATGCGGATGTTGATGTTGCTGGGCCTCGACGGATCCTTGGATCTGAAGTAGTAACCAAACACTTCATTCAATTGAAGGAATTCCCTCAGCTTGCTTCGCTTGCCGGGAGCAAGCTTCTCTTCCTTTGATTTTTTTTCTGCCATCTGAGTTTAGTCAACCGGTAATTCAACTGAATCCGGATCTATCCAGTTCCCGTCTTCACGGATGAGTTCAATCAATTGGTCAACCGCCTGCGCGGATGGCACATTTTTCTTCACAACTTCCTTACCCCGGTAGAGGGTGATCCTGCCCTGACCGGAGCCAACATACCCATAGTCAGCATCGGCCATTTCGCCCGGACCGTTTACGATGCACCCCATAATACCAATCTTTACACCCTTGAGATGGTCGGTTCGCTTGCGGATCATTGCCGTAGTAACCTGCAGATCAAACAGCGTACGTCCGCACGAAGGACATGAGATGTATTCTGTTTTTGACATGCGATTTCGCGTGGCCTGCAGTATGCCGAACGCGGTTCTGTTGCAGCGTTCAGTCCACTGAAGTTGCGCTGCACGGTCCATCTTCATTTCAGCCCCAAGCATAATGCCATCTCCCAGCCCGTCAATAAACAGGCCCCCTGCATCGGTGGCCGAATGGATCATGAACTCGTCCTCACCCCGTAATGCATAGCTTCTGGCTATCACAACAGGAATATCGATGTCCGTTTCTATCAATTCAAAAAACAACCGTCTCAACACAGCCATAGCGTGTGCGTTATCCGTGGTGACCAGGGCTACCAGGGTGTCGTCATTTCTCAGCAATGCCTTAAGGGGCTCATCCAGTTCTTCCAGCGTTAGCTGCAGAAAATTAATCTCGTTATGCTTCTCACCTGCATGCAGATAGGTTTCTTTATCGAACAACGGTATCTTGTTGTGCTTGTCTGTGGCTGATTGCCAGACTGCATAATCCAGGATCTCCTTGAGTCCATTGGGCAACATAAAGGGAATGGGACTGGCACCGGTATAAACATAATCAGCACCCTGATCGGTCATGCGCCATTTATCCAGCTCGGGCAAATAGTAATGCCCGATCACCCGAAGCTCTTTGTATTCCGCAACAGAAAATTTGCTGAGATCGGCAATTACGCGCGGAACATGGTGGTGACCTCCAAAGTTGCTTACTTCTCGGGTTACACGCCGGTTATAGACAAAAGGATCGATGGGTGATTCCCCGATTGGCTTTATGGGTCTGTGATGCTCCCTGCCGATATAGCGGTCGACCATCAGTTTCCCCACGGGCGATTCAACTTCAGGTTCTTCCGTCAGCGAGACCCTGACGGTGTCGCCCAGACCATCCTCCAGCAAGGTGCCAATGCCCACTGCCGATTTGATACGGCCGTCTTCACCATCGCCGGCCTCGGTTACCCCCAGGTGAAGCGGATACGGCTTAAAGCCTTCCTCATCCAGCTTATTCACCAGCAACCGGTATGCCTGCACCATGACCAGCGGATTGCTTGCTTTCATGGAGAGAACGACATCATAGTAACAGAGGTCTTCGCATATCCTGAGAAATTCCAGCGCGGATTCCACCATGCCCAGCGGCGTGTCGCCGTAGCGGCTCATAATTCGATCTGAAAGCGACCCGTGATTTGTGCCAATCCGCATAGCTGTACCGTATTCCTTGCAGATCTTTACCAGCGGTGTAAATTTTTTGCGTATCCGTGCCAGTTCTGCGTCGTAAGCGTCATCCGAATACTCCAGGGTTTCAAACCGTTTCCGGTCAGCGTAGTTCCCCGGATTAATCCTCACCTTCTGCACAATCCTTGCTGCCAGTTCGGCAGCATTGGGGGTAAAATGGATATCGGCAACAAGGGGAGCATCGTATCCCCTCGCCTTTAATTCCCTTTTTATGACTTCGAGATTCTGCGCCTCCTTCACGCTGGGGGCTGTGATCCTCACGTATTCGCATCCGGATTCAATCATTCTTATGGATTGCTCAACAGAACCCGCCGTATCCATGGTGTCAACCGTGGTCATGGACTGCACCCGGATGGGGTTATTACCGCCAAGGGGTACTCCCCCGATATTTACTTCGATGGTCTTTCTTCTGCTGTAGCGAACCAGGTCGTTACAATACTGCCTGACTGATACAATCTTTTCGTTCACAAAAAATATTTAGGACAAAATTAACCTTAAATCGGATTCGAGCGGTTCTCAGCCGGATTAAATTCACGCGCAACATACGGGCAAGGCAGTCATAACATAATGAAAATCAGGCGTTTTAATCGTTGATATCGCCAAGTTGTGGCCTTACCACAAGGTCCTCGACGACGGTCCGTGGAGAAACCCTGTACGCAGCAAACACGAGTTCTGCAATGTCCTCTGCAGGAATGAACCGGTCTTCCGGAAGCCCGGACGCCTGCCAGCTCTCCGTGTAGGTGGCGCCCGGCATCACTGCAGTGACCCGGATGCCGTGGTTTTTCAATTCTTCCCTCAGGCACCTGGAAAATCCAAGCAGTGCAAATTTCGATATGGCATACGACCCTCCGTTGGGGTAAGCTGTAAAGCTGGCGATTGAGCATAGATTAAAGATATGCCCGCGGCGCAGTGCCTTCATACCGGCAACCAGACCCCTCGTAAGATGGTAGGCGCTGTAAAGATTGGCTTCTATCATTTGCTCAATGTTACCATCCGGTTCAGTACTGAGATCGCCCGGAACAAAAAGTCCTGCGTTGTTGATCAAAACGTCCACCGGCTGCTGCAATTCGCTAACAAACTGAACGAACCGGCTTACCTGTTTCTTTATGGATAAGTCTGCATCGAAGATATGGACTTTGCTTCCGAATTTGCGTTCGATATCCGTTTGCAGTACGAGCAGACCTTCCCTGTTCCGGGCACAAGCTGCAACGTCGAAGCGCTCGGCTGCGAAACGCTCTGCTATCGCACGCCCGATTCCCCTGCTTCCTCCGGTAACAACAACCAGTTTGCTCATGAAATTGTTTTATTCGATTTTTGGGTATCTTTAGCAAGATAGTAATTGACCTGGAATCACTGAATTATGCTCATAAAAACCATAGGCCACTACTTCATTTTTTTGGGTTCCCTGTTTACTAACCGCGAAAGTTTCAAAACCTACTACAAGCTCGTTTTGGAGGAGTGCATACTCATCGGCCTGGGTTCCATCTTCCTTGTGGTACTGGTGTCCACATTCATGGGGGCTGTTACTACCGTGCAGACGGCCTACAATATGGTGAGCCCGCTGATTCCCGATTATGTTATTTCCCAGGTTGTGCGCGAAATGACCATTCTTGAACTGGCGCCTACCGTAATTGCCATAATCTACGCCGGGAAGGTTGGATCCAGCATGGCCAGCGGATTGGGCACTATGCGTATTACCGAACAGATTGATGCGCTGGAGGTAATGGGCCTCAACTCGATCTCCTACCTTGTCCTGCCGAAGATCATAGCCTCGATGCTGATGTACCCCCTGCTTGTGATCCTCGCGGGCTTTTGTTCCCTTGTCGGCGGCTACATTGTGGGTACGCTGGGCAAATACATTACCCCCAATGATTATGTTTATGGAATACGTTTCGTCTTTCAGGAGTTCAGCGTATTCTTTGCCCTGATCAAGTCGGTGGTTTTCGCGTTCCTGGTGTCATCGATCTCTTCGTATAAAGGATATTACACGCGGGGGGGTGCCCTTGAAGTAGGTGTGTCGAGCACCCAGGCGGTCACCTCGAGCGTAATAGCCATACTTATTGCTGACTATTTGTTGGCCCAACTATTGGTAGGTGGATAATGATTGAATTCCGGAATATATCAAAGTCATTTGACGGAAAGCAGGTTCTGTATGACATCAGCGGCATCTTTGACAAGGGGGAACCTAATCTCATCATCGGCGCCAGCGGTACAGGCAAGAGTGTGCTGCTTAAATGCATTGTCGGGCTACTTAAGCCCGACGAAGGCGAGGTATTCTACGACGGCCGCAACTTCACGGACGCCGACGTCAACCTGAAAACGGAGATACGCCGCGAGATGGGAATGCTGTTTCAGGGCGGCGCGCTGTTCGATTCCAAGAACGTTCAGCTGAACGTGCAATTCCCGCTGGATATCCTTACCAAAATGAGTCCTGACGAAAAGCTGGACCGGGTAAACTTTTGCCTCGCCCGCGTCGGACTGGAGAATGTAAATAAGAAGATGCCGTCGGAACTCAGCGGAGGAATGAAGAAGCGGGTGGGTATCGCCAGGGCAATTGTGAACAATCCGAAGTACCTGTTTTGCGATGAACCCAATTCAGGGCTCGACCCCCAGACGGCCATACTGATCGATGATCTGATCGCCGACATCACGCAGGATTTTGACATTACGACGATCGTCGTTACCCACGACATGAATTCCGTACTCGGTATCGGCGAAAACATCCTTTTTATTTACGAAGGGCGTAAGCTATGGGAAGGAAGCAACAAGGATATAACACACTCCGGCGTCAAGGACTTTGACGACTTTGTATTTGCCAACAAGGTGATGAGCCAGATCAGGGAAAAATAACGCGGGCCAACCAACTGTTTATACCGCAGCGATTTGACCGGTCAACTCCACGGCATCCAATTTTTTCCGGAAAATCAGTCTTTTGCCAAAGGCAATTCAATAGTAAAAGTCGTGCCCTGTCCCGGCTTGCTGGCGAATTCGATCTTTCCGTTCATCTGCTCAATTCCCTGCCGGGAAATTGCCATGCCCAATCCTGAACCTGATTTTTTAGTGCTGAAATGGGGTACAAATACACGGTCGGCTACCCTGGGATCAATGCCTTTGCCGTTATCCCTAAAGGTTATCCTGGCCGCTGCTTCTGCGCGCACAAGAACAATATCCACGCGGGGGTGCATGCCGGGACGGGCCGCCTGGAAGGCATTGAGGATGATATTGGAGAATATCCTGCCCAGCAGTTGCGGATCCCCCATCACCAACACCTCTCCCGAAGGATGCCTGAAGTTGATCGTTCCGGACTGGCTGTGAAGGTCGACGATTCGTTTCAACAACATGACCAGTTCAAGTTGCTGAATATCGGGTTCCGGCATTTTGGCAAAGGAGCTGAACGATGAGGCGATCTCGTTCAGTGTGTCCACCTGTGAGAGCAGGGATGAAAGCGCCTTCGCGGTCTTGTCTTTCAAATCATTACCACTCTGAAGGTGCCGTTCCAATTGCTGCAGCGTAAGTTTCATTGGCGTCAGTGGATTTTTGATCTCATGCGCTACCTGCTGGGCAATTTCCCGCCAGGCCCGCTCACGCTGCGATTGCTCCAGTTCAGCCTTGCTCTCCCCCAGCTTATAGAGCATTTGGTTATACTCCTTCACCATCAGCCCGATCTCATCCCGGGCTTCCCATCGCAGGGGCTCGTTGATCTTCGTTAGTGTTGTCCGGCTCAACGAACGCGTTATAAAGTGCAGCGGAAAGGTCAGCCATTCAGACACCGCGTAGGATAACACGATAAGTACAATAAAAATAACGGCGAATACATTCAATATGTTGGCCAGAATCCGGATCTGGATTTTTTCCAGGGACACCAGGGATTGAAAGAAGGGTACCGCCAGAACGCCGATAAGTTTGCCGGTCTGCGGCGACTTCAGCGAGGCATAGGCAACATAATAATGCAGGCTGCCGACGTCTTCGGTTACGACCATGTAGTTGTCCCCCTGTTTTATCCGGCGGAATGCCTCCGGATCCGAATAAGGGGCGGCCAGACCATTGGTAAAGATCGCCGGCTGACTGCTGGCCATCAGCTGACCCCGGGGATCGTACACGTTGGCATCCAGGTTAAAAAGTTTGGCGAGGTCGGTGACCTGGTTCTCGAAATCGACATTATACTGCGCATCGGGGTCATTGTACTCGTCCAGCATCGTTTCCAGCTGGGCTCCGAAGGACCCCGACTTGCCCAGGTATTCCGCATTGAGTTGCTCCTGGCTCGCCTGACTGGTAAGCCTCAGTGTAGTGACGCATACGACGAAGAGGGGAATAAAAAATGCAAGGTTGAGCATAAGCTGTATCCGGGCTGAGAAGAAAAGGGTCTTACCGCGCACCAGTGTGATCAACCCCTGTACCAGGATAAAGATCAGGAGGATGGAAAGTCCCAGGACCAGCAGGAAAGAGAAGTTTGCAAGAATGAAGTTAGGCGGACCCACGGGCGATGATACGACGGCAACACGGTTGTTCCCGTCCTCCACTGCCACATGGACATAATCGTCCATGATGATGCCACGAAGGTGAATGTCCGGGTCGCCCAGGTATTCGCGTTTAAACGATCGCTCGTAGTTGAAGCTTCCTGAACTGTAGAGAAGGTCTCTTCCGTAAACGGCATAGGAAATATCCTGCGAACGATAGAATTGTTGAAAGCGATTGTCGATCAGCAACTCAGGATAAACGCTTTCCGGAATGATCTTCTTCAGCAGCAGCTCCAGAACCACATAACCGGAGACCTGTCCCGACCGGGCGATGGGTGAAACCACCAGATACCGCTGCGTTATATCGGAAGTCGGGTTACTCACAAAATAGACATCCTCCTGTTCGGTGCGATATGCATCGTTGCTGTAGATCTTTACCAGTTCGGGAAATGTAATGGGCGACCGGTTGTTCAGCGGCATTCCTCCGGGACCGAACAACAGGATCTCAACATCGTACTTGTTGAAATAGCTCGGCACAAATACCTGCCTCACCTTTTGCCGGATGGCCTCTTTACTCAGAAACGGACTGGCGATACGGGACTGGATGAACGCATCGCCCGCAATTTTCCGCGCTACGTCCTGAAGGAGGTATTCGGCAAAATAATCCCGGTCAATCAAAAAATTGCTAGCAAACCGGAACTGGCTTTCTATCTTCTCCTTTCTTGTGAAGTGCTGAATTGCGGCGGTGCTGGCCAGTGCGAAGGCCACAATCACCGCAAAAAGATACGCAAATGTTGTATAGCTCACCTTCCTGAGCTGCTTATAAAAACCCGAAAGATAGATGCTCAGAAAATACAACGTTCCTACCAATACAGTTGGCCGGTACAGTTGGCCGGAGAATTCGTTGATCAGCGCGAAAATTAATCCTCCTGCGATGAGGCAAATGGTGATCGTCCACTTCGTTGAATTGGCAATCAGCAACCGGATACAAACATGAGAAAAAAGGAATGCGCATACCCATGACAAGATTACAATGATCTGGGCCGTGATGCGCAGGCCATCAAAGCGCAGGGACTGCGTGATATCAAGCACGATGCCGGAGTTGTTATAGATCGTCTGAATAACGACGCCCGGAAACAGGAAACAGAAAAAAAACATCAGTGCGGCGCCAACAGCCAGGAGGTGCCGGAGCAGTTTCTTGCTGTAAATAAAGCGGAGACTTTTGAACCGGTAGTAGTTTCTGAACAGGTAATAGCAGACAGCGAACAGGGCTATTTCATTCAGCAGGAGATCACCCAGCGACCGGTTAAGATTCGATGATGCAAAATTCTGCGGGTCGAACAATTGAAATCGTATAAACACGCCCGGAAAATCGACAGCCGTCATAAGGTATCGCACACACCACAAACCCGCCAGCAAAAGAAGGAATGCCGCGTCAGGCGACCGCTCGCCCAATCGCTCCAGGCCCCGGATAAGGATAACGATCAACACCACTATAGACGCCGTGATCAATGCGATGGCGAGTCCCTTCGTCTGTTCATTGGCACTCAGTTCCTCGGGCAATACGCTGATCTTGAACAGGCAATCCCCTCCTGCACATACGGACGTACCTATTGAGGCATTAGGCTCAAGGATGCTGATGTTCGCCCTGGGAAAGATGAATGTATTCCACTCGGGATTCAGGTAATCGTTTCTGATGGGATACTGGCGCGAGAGGGGTATCCGGCCTACCAGATACGCTCCGTCAGGCAGCTGCCATTTGCGGATGACATAATCGGCGCCGGAGGCTTTGACGAGCCTGGTTTCGGGAGACTCGCTTACCAGCCTGATTGTCGGAACAACTACATTATCCGACCAGAGAAGCAAGTTATCTGCATCATAGAGGTAAAAA
>DATBVZ010000570.1:0-8168 GCA_036515095.1 Cyclobacteriaceae bacterium
CCTATTGCCTACTGATTCATTGCCCTACCGACGACACCCCCGGCTCCTCGCTTCTCTCTCCTTCGCCCTCCGGTTGCGTCACGTCCTTTGCCCGGAGCATGTCCCAGATCCGTGATGAAGCGCCGTTGTAAAAACCGGTTGGATGTTCGAAGTCCTTCGGATTGCGGAATGTACCAAAGAGTATGTCGAACAGCGGAAGATCGGAGTAATTGTAACGGTGGATTCCGGTAGCATGGTGGTGGGTATGACTTTCCGGACGTTGAACAATGTACCCGAGCCAGCGCGGCGTTTTGACATTGGCATGCTGGAATATGCTGAAGAAGTTAGTCACGAGGATCATGACGGTAATCGCTTGGGGAGTGAGCCCTGCAATAAGACTAAAACACACACTGCCCAACGTGATCCACCCGAGCATGTCAAAAGGACTGAAATAAAAGGCACCGTACGTGTCCAGACGCTCGGCGCTATGATGCATCTGGTGAAACGTCTTCCACAGGAAGTTGCTACGGTGCAGGGAGTAGTGCCACACAAAAACTCCGAACTCATACAGGAGCACGGCAAATACTCCTCCCCATACAGTTCCCAGATTTGTCAGATCGAAGAGCCGATACGGTTCAAGCAAAGGATTAATGAAAATGGGCAGGTAGGACGACAGAAAGAAGAAGCATCCAAAGGCAAGAAGTCCCCTGACCCTCCAATATTTTACTTTTGGCAATTTTCTTCCCGGGTAAATGGCTTCCCACAACATAAGCACTCCGTATATCGCCAGAATGATCAGGGAAATAGGGTCTGAAAGAATTTCAAATGGTGTTGGCATAGAAGGCAGATTTGGTTACAATACACCCATTAAGCGTAAGTTTAGAACTCACGATGTGAGTTTTGGCTGGCTTGCACGCTTTTCCATAAAAATGACACCCTGAACCTGCCGTGTGGTCTGATCAACTTGCTATTTTTGAATACTCCTATAAACCGGATCATTCTGTTGAAACTCAAACTCAAAATCCATGACGGTAACACTGGTTCACGTTAACGTAAAGCCCGAATACATAAGGACTTTCATTGAGGCTACCCGTGTCAATCGTGAGCTCTCAGTAAAGGAACCCGGAAACCTGCGATTCGACATCCTCCAGGATGAAAAGGATCCTGGCAAGTTTGTCCTTTACGAGGCGTACGAATCCGAACAATTCGCGGCAGCGCACAAAGAGACCGCCCACTACAAGGTATGGCGGGATACCGTGGCACCCTGGATGTCAAGACCCCGCGAGGGGGTGAAACACCGGCTCCTGTTCCCGTTGGCGAAATGATCAAGACGATCGGCCCCTTTGATTTCACTCCTCCTCCGCAACTTCACTTTGGTTGCGGGAAAATTTCAGTGCTGCCCGCCATTGCAAAAGGGTATGGCTCAAGAGTATTGCTCATTACGGGAAAGCGCTCTTTTGACTTTTCATTGTACAGCAATGACCTGCTCGAGGGACTCGGGGCGAAACGCATTACCATCGTTCGCCAAACCATAGACGCGGAACCCTCACCTGCCGTCATTGATGCGGCTGTCATAGCGCATGCCTCTTTTGACCCTGACGTCGTGGTAGCCATTGGTGGAGGGAGTGTGCTGGATGCCGCAAAGGCAGTTGCCGCCATGCTGCCTGTGAAGGGTTCCGTAAAGGATTATCTGGAAGGCGTTGGTACCCGGGTACACCCCGGAGTCAAAGTGAAGCTGATTGCTGTCCCAACTACATCCGGTACGGGAAGCGAAGCCACGAAGAATGCAGTACTTTCGGAAACAGGGGAAAAAGGCTACAAGAGATCCCTGCGGCACAACAACTTTGTACCCGATGCAGCTATCCTGGATCCTGTACTAACCCTGGGCTGTCCTCCGGCGATTACAGCCGCTACAGGCATGGACGCATTTACGCAATTGCTGGAGTCGTACCTTTCCACCGCCGCCAATCCCATCACCGACGCGCTGGCACAGGAAGGCCTCCGAAGAGTTGCAAAGTCACTGCCGCAGGCTTTCCACGAGGGAGCCAATCCGGAGCCACGGACTGACATGGCCATGGCGTCCTATCTGTCGGGCATCACGCTGGCGAACGCCGGGCTCGGGCTGGTCCACGGTTTTGCCTCTTCGATCGGAGGGTATTTTTCCATTCCGCACGGAGTCATTTGCAGTTCCCTTATGAGCGCCGCCAATAAAGTCACAGTCCGAAAACTAAGGCAGGAGAAAATGAATGAACATGCATTAACCAAATACGCCACCATCGGAAAAATGTTCTCCAACGAACAGAAACGATCTGACGAATATTATACCGACTACCTCCTGGAAGTCATTGAAATGTGGCAAGACCAAATGAAAATACCGGGACTTTCGCCGTACGGCGTCACGCCCGCGGCTTATGAGAAAATTGTCAATTCCACAGACAATAAAAATAACCCCGTACGGCTGGGAAAGGAGGAGATGGTTGAGGTGCTGGAGATGGCAGAAGGATAGGGTGCAAGGGTGGGTATGGGGGTGTAAGGATATAAAGGTATGAAGGTATAGGTGTATAGGTATTTGTCCTGTAAGCAATGGGCAGCAGGTGCCTTCAACGCATCAACACATTAGAACCATGAAAAAACGTACATTCCTGAAACTTTCATCGGCCCTGATCACTGGCACAACGCTGGCGCCATGGGCGGCCTGCAACATGGAGAAAGAAAGCGATAAGCTAACGAACTGGTCCGGTAACCTGACCTACAGCACCTCCAGCGTTTTCGAGCCTGGCACCCTTGAAGAAGTTCAGGAGGCGGTTGCACGCTGCAAAAAAGCAAGAGCGCTGGGTACAAGGCATTGTTTCAATCGCATTGCGGACTCCGGCGAGAATCTCATTTCCACCCGATTGCTTAACCGCGTGGTCTCCCTGGACACCGAAGCGAGAAGCGTAACTGTCGAATCGGGTATCCGCTACGGTGAACTCTGTACATACCTCGATCAGCACGGTTTCGCCATCCACAACCTGGCTTCGTTGCCCCACATCTCTGTCGCCGGAGCCTGTGCCACCGCCACCCATGGGTCGGGCACAAAAAATGGAAACCTCGCCACCCCCGTATCTGCCCTTGAACTGGTCCGGGCCGATGGAGAGCGTATCCTATTGTCGCGGGACAAAGACCCTCAAACATTTTATGGTGCTGTGGTTGGGCTGGGGGCGCTCGGCGTCGTGACGAAAGTTACCCTCGATCTGGTGCCTGCCTTTCAAATGCGACAGGATGTCTACCTGAACTTGCCAATGATACAATTGGAAAGTCACTTTGACGAGATCATGTCGGCTGGGTATAGCGTGAGCCTCTTCACCGACTGGCAAAAAGAGAATGTCAACCAGGTATGGATCAAACGTATAGTAAGCGAAGGCTCACCCATCACCGCAGAGCCCGAATTCTTCGGCGCAACCCTCGCGGCCAGAAATGTGCATCCCATCATCGAAATTTCTGCTGAGAACTGTACCGAACAAATGGGCCTGCCCGGCCCATGGTATGATCGCCTCCCCCACTTCAAGCTCAACTTTACGCCCAGCAGCGGCGAGGAGTTGCAGGCGGAATACTTTGTTCCGCGCGCGAGCGCAGTAGACGCGATCAAAGCCGTGGAGACGCTGCGCGAGCACATCGGACCCCTTCTGATGATCACAGAGATTCGCGCGATTGATGCCGATAACCTGTGGATGAGTCCCTGCTATCACCAGAGCAGCGTAACCATTCACTTCACATTGAAACAGGATGTGGCCGGGGTGAACAACCTGCTCCCACGCATCGAAGAAAAGCTGGCGCCGTTCAATGCAAGACCTCACTGGGGAAAACTGTTTACCCTTTCTCCTGAGATACTGCAATCGCGCCATGAAAGAATCAATGATTTTCGACGACTCGCAGGGGAGTTCGATCCCGAAGGGAAATTCCGCAATGACTTTCTGAACAGCATGATCTTCAACGCATAGCCATGATAGCACATTAATGAACCCGGATCGCACGCGCATTAGGGCCGTCCGAAATGGTTTATTGTACCCGGCTTAGGAACCGTAACCATCTGATCCGTAATCATATAACCCGCAGCCTCTTTTTATGTGTAACTTGCCGCAAATTGGAAGACCAATTCCTGCGAACTGTTCCTAACCAGGCAGTAAGGCGCTATTACCTTGACCTTTATCGCAATACCGAAGGAATTCGATTCCGGAATGGAACTTGTTTACCCTGAACCAGGGTTGCTAAAGCAGCATGTCCGTTAAGAATTTCCAATGAAGACCCTGAAGGAGGGCCCGCTCCGCCTTTCAGAATGTTCATTAGCGCTTCTGTTCCTCCTAAAGGAATGCCGCCCAGGCCAATCAATTTAATCGTCAAGCAACACGACATTAACCCTTACACCTATGAAACTCGCCTATATTGGTACTTACCCTCCCCGCGAATGCGGTATTGGCACATTTACCAGAAATTTGGTTCACTCGATGACAAAGAGCAACGAAGGATTCGTTGTGGCGCTTAATGATTATGGACAAACGTATTCTTATCCGGAAGAAGTAAAGCTGGTCATCCATCAGGAGCAGCAGGCCGATTACCTGGAGGCGGCCAATTTTATCAATTTAAGCGGGGCAGATCTTTGTATCCTGGAGCACGAGTTCGGGATTTTTGGCGGACAGAATGGCGTTTACATCCTTCCCCTGCTTCACCGTCTGAAGGTTCCGCTGGTGGTAACGCTTCACACGATTCTCAAGACTCCTACTTATAATGAAAAGGCGGTGCTAAAAGAAATATGCAAAATGGCCGCCCGTGTGGTGGTGATGAGCCATAAGGCCATTGCCTTTCTTACTTCTATCTATGGCGTTCCAAAAGAAAAGATAGCTTTGATAGAACATGGTGTACCGGATATCCATTTCGACCCGGCTCATTCGAAAAGGGAGTTTAAACTGGAAGACAGAAAGGTATTGCTCACCTTTGGGTTTATTGGTCGCAACAAGGGCATAGAAACGGTAATCCGGGCATTGCCAAAAGTTATAGAAAAGAATCCTGATGTATTATACATGGTATTGGGCAAGACGCATCCCAATATCCTTCGGCACTCCGGTGAAGAATACCGTAACTACCTTCATCGCCTGACGAAAAGCCTGAACCTTGGCAATCATGTACTATTTCTCAATGAATTCATCGACCAGACTGAATTATTCAGGTACCTGGCCATGACCGATATCTACATCACACCGTATCTCAATGAAGCTCAGATTACCAGTGGCACGCTTTCCTACGCACTGGGGGTAGGATGCGCGGTTATTTCGACGCCTTACTGGCATGCCGAGGAACTCCTTGGGGAGGGCCGGGGGAGACTCTTCAACTTCAACGATTCGGATGAACTTGCAGTCATTCTCATGGAATTGCTTGATCAGCCTGATTTATTGAGCGAACTACAAGAGAAAGCTCACGACTACGGAAAAAAGATTACGTGGCCCAAGATTGGAAAAAGATATGGGGCATTGGCTGAACGCATTCTGAGCGAACCTACCGAGATGGTCGGGAGGAAGGAAACAATTGTGGATCCCCTCCTCCTTCCGCCGTTTTCGCTTGCACACATCAAGAGATTAACCGATGATACAGGGATTATTCAGCATGCAAAGTTCGGGATACCGAATCTGAAAGAAGGCTATTGCCTGGATGACAACGCCAGGGCCTTGCTAATGGTGCTTATTGCATACAAACAAAAAAAGGATGCGCTGGCACTTGACTTGTCGCCCATCTACCTCAGCTATATCCATTACATGCAAAACAAGGATGGTACCTTTAGAAATTTTCTCAGTTTTAACCGGAATTTTTTGGATGAGGTTGGCTCTGAAGATTCCTTCGGCAGAACGATATGGGCGCTGGGCTATTTGCTTGGCAATGCGCCGAACGATGCTTACTACCAGACCGGCAGGCTGGTGTTTTTCGATGCCGCTCCCAACTTTGAAAAACTCCAATCGATACGAAGCATTGCCAATACAATGATTGGTATTAGTTATTACCTCAAGAGCAATCCTTCGGACGACACAATGACCGAAAGGTTAAGAAATTTGGCGCACATACTCATCAGGCATTACGAGTGCAACAGTGTGGGTGACTGGAAATGGTTCGAGCCCCTGCTGGCCTATGACAATGGCATACTGCCGCTGGCGCTCCTGCATTCGGCTGAAATACTGAATGATGATAAGATTACCAATACCGCGCTGGACACCATGAACTTCCTGACTGCAATTACCCTGAAGGATGGTTATTTATCAATCATTGGTAACAAAAAATGGTATAAGAAGGATGGCGAGCGGTCAATGTTCGCCCAACAGCCTATCGATGCGCTTGCCATGATATTAATGTATCATCAGGCGTTCCACCTGACCAGGGATAAGGAGTACCTGAACAAGTTATACACTTCCTTTATGTGGTTTCTGGGTGAGAATGACCTGAGAATGAGTCTTTACGACTTTGAAACAAAAGGCTGCTGTGACGGGTTTGAAAATTATGGCGTCAACCGGAATCAGGGCGCAGAAAGCTCACTTGCATATTTGATCTCGCACCTGACCGTCCTGCAGGCATACGAAGAGTTTTATGAGTCGGACCAGGAAGTGGCCGAAAGGGTTCTGACAAAATGCGAATAGCCATCCTCTCCTCCATTGCATGGAGGACGCCTCCCCGAATGTATGGCCCATGGGAGCAGGTTGCTTCAACCATTGCGGAAGGATTAATGCAAAAGGGCCTTGATGTTACTTTATTTGCAACTGGCGATTCCATAACCAACAGTAAGCTGGAATCGGTTTGTGAGCGACCCTACGCCGAAGATAGTGGGGCAGATCCTAAAGTATGGGAATGCCTGCATATCAGTCACCTGATGGAACAGGCGGGCCGGTTTGACATTATTCATAACAATTTTGATTTTCTGCCCCTCACTTACTCCCGCCTCATTGACACTCCGATGATCACTACCATCCACGGTTTTTCCTCACCTGAAATAATTCCTGTATATAAGAAGTATAACGGATCGGTAGCCTACATTTCCATTTCCAACGCCGACCGGCATCCAGGACTGAGTTATTTACGAACGATATACCACGGGATTGATCAGGAGGAATTTGCCTTCAGAAGCGAGAAAGCCGGATACCTGTTGTATTTTGGCAGAATACACCCTGACAAAGGCACGCATACCGCCATTGAAATTGCACGACGGTCAGGACTTCCAATCAAAATTGCAGGGCTTATTCAGGATAAGGATTATTTTGAAACGCAGGTCAAACCAAACATTGACGATGATCAAGTGATGTACCTCGGCAACGCGGATCCTGCCTTGCGAAATGAATTGCTTGGAGGCGCGATCGCCCTGTTGCATCCAGTTAACTTTGAAGAGCCATTTGGCCTCAGCGTCGTAGAAGCAATGATGTGCGGAACACCGGTTGTCGCCTTCGCCCGGGGAAGCATGCAGGAACTGATCATCAATGGCATTACCGGCTACCTGGTAAGTACTGTTGCAGACGCAGTTTCCGCTGTCAGCAAAATAAAGCAAATTGACCCCCATGCCTGCCGCGAACATGCCACACGCAACTTTGGCCGTGAGCGAATGATAAACGAATACATAAGCGCCTATGAGAAGGTGTTGAAGTGTTGAAGGGTAAAAGGCTTGGTGTGCTGACATGGAGCACACCCACCTACTACTTACTTCTTACTAATTACCAACTACCGCCTGAGTTCATCCAGCAATTCTACCAGGTTCACAACCCCGTAGGTGGCCGAGTAATCAGAAACGGCATAAGGAAGGATCAGGCTCGTATTGTGGATGATTGAGCCACACGAGTATACGACATTAGGCACATACCCCTCCCGTTCATCTTCCCGTGGCGAAAGAAGCGGTTCCTCCAGTCTCCCTATTTCTTTGGACGGATCATCCAAATCAAAGAGCGATGCGCCGAGGCAGTAACGCCGCATGGGCCCCACACCATGTGAGATCACCAGCCATCCTTCTTCTGTCCATAATGGCGATCCGCCATTTCCAATCTGAACAAATTCCCAGGGGTAGCGGGGTTCCTGAATGATTACGGGATTGTTCCATATAGTGGGCCAGTCCGAGTACATCAGGTAATTATTCACTCCGTCAACCCGGGCCAGCATGGCATACCGGCCTTTGATTTTTTTCGGAAACA
>DATBVZ010000571.1:0-3165 GCA_036515095.1 Cyclobacteriaceae bacterium
TTCCTGCCCATCCCTGTTATTTAATTTAATAAGCACAAATAAGACCAGCGCAACCGTTACAATTGCAATGGCACCTCCCCACCATTGAATATAGCCTGTCAATTGCGAAAGAGGAATAACCCAGGCAGATAACATGACGTCAAACAAATCCTGAACGACCTGGATCGCCCAATGGAACATTGTCTGTACGGGATAAAGTTTTAGCAGTTCGAATTGAATGTTAACATCTGTTGCACCGCGTTCACTCTCAAAAAAGAAAAGCCGCCATACTAAAAAGAATCCCGGTGTAGCAAGAGACGGATAAGCCCATTGAATTGCTCTTCCTCCCTTTTGAAGATGGGTTCCTCCCAATCGCGAAGAAAGCAGAACCACACACGTCCATCTAAAAAATTCAAAGCCAATATACCATTCCATTTGGCTGAGATACAGCCATCCAAGCAAAATGGACAAGATATGTAATAGCACTTTAATTGCGCGGCTTCCGATTGAAATCGCTTTAAGGGTCAATGCGATCGAGCACAACGCGGCTGCAAGTCCGATGATATGGCTTTGATAATCGATCGCATTTGGTTGAGAAAGAAAGCCGGGATAGATTAAAAACAACAGCGACATCCATGTTGTCGCGGTTCGCTTGCCTGGCCAAAGCATATCCAGGGACCAAAGCAGCGCCAATGCGCCAACTGTTCGAAAAAAATACACACTCAAGTTGTAATAAAGCGGATTTCCACCAAATAGAGCATAGGCCGGGATCATCACCAGCGCCCGCCCGGGCCGGTCCACACTAAAAATTGCATGGAATACATCCGCACCTTCGGCACGCGCGGAAGGCATTAGATACCAATCATCGTAGGAATAGCCGATATGATAGACCAGTGGCAAATATGCCAGAGCTGCAACGATGATCAACGTCAGGACGCTGACCAAACCACTACGATCCTTCATTGCGAATCCTGAAATCATGTTTCGCATCAACGCAAAGCCTTGAAATACAGAATGGCAGAAACATATGAAAAGACTCTAGCCTTTGATGAACCAGTAGGTGCCATAGATATTGAATGCGATGCTAAAAAGCAACAGCAAAATAAAATGCCAGGGTATCTTTTTGTCCATTGCCACGGCCAACAGAGCCATAAGAGGAATTATGACATCGAGAATATATCGGTAGCCGAACTGATGCGCTCCGGTATTATGATATGAAACAAGCAAAATAAAATTGAAGAAAACAGACGCCCAGGCGCCTAGAATCCACCATTTACGTTCATAACGATGAAAGAGGTAAATAAGCGGTGGTGTAACCAGGAATATGCTCATCCCTGTGGCAGATGGCAGAATCGGCCACTGACTCCCCAATTGTATGGCTGGAACGTAAAAGAGCATTGCCTTCAGGTTCCTGATAATATAGTGAGGTGAAAAAATACCGTATGTTTGCGCGTTGGCCACAATCCCCGGGGCGCCATGGATTGTGGTATACCCAAAATCGAGAAAGTTCTCGAAGCGCGCGTAATTGTAAATCAACAGACCTGCGATTGCCATCCCGATAGGAATCATTGTCTTTATTGACCAGTCCATTATTTGTTTCCAATTCATTGAACCATGCTCTTCCTTGAAGATTTGCATTGCAAGGGCAAATACGAATGGCCAGGTCATGATTCCATTCGGTCGCGCCAAAATGGCAAGGCCGATGCTGATCCCCACCCACCATGGAGACCATGATTTAAGCGCTGCAAATACAGCCAGCGCAAGAAAAGTCACGGTTACAATCTGGCTGACAAACCACGCCCTACCCCGTATTCCCACCCATAAATGTGGATTCCCAAATGCAAAAAGCACAACAAGCACAAGCAGATCGACCCGGGAAAGCCTGATCCATTTACGTCTGGCCAGTTGTTCCAGAATCAAAAAGACAAATACTGCGTTGATCGCACTAAAAAAAATGGAGAGGTCACTCGTATTGATATTCTCGCCGCCAATCAAATAGGCCAGCGGCGTCATCAAGATGGCAGGAAGCGGAGGCATGGGGACATACCATTTTCCCTGATATAAAGTCAGATCATGCGTATGAGGTGGGTTTTCCAGATAAAGATTTCCCCTCAGGAATTCATCTGCAAGCAAATTCCAATACGAATATCTTGACTGGTTTGCCGCGCCCGTCCAGATCAAAAGATGCTCGTACAAGAAAAAAGTAATCAGGAAAATCGCTGCCAGGAGTAAAAAACGATCAACGACAGCAACAACTTTGTTCTCACGAAACAGATCCCTACAGGTTATTCTAAAAAATGTGGTTAATAGTGAGCTTGCAAAACAAAGCCATAATATGAGGCCCCCAGCCCGTATCCCCACTGATTCTAAAAAATTGAACGTACGAATCACAGGAGGAATGATACCCAACACCAACATAAATGTCGCCAACGCCGTAAATGACAGGGTTGCGATCACTAATGATCGCTGATCGGTTATCCATAAAACAAGCCTGTTTTCAATGATAGCCTGCCAGGCGCCTGGCTTAAGGCTCACCCAAATAATTACACTTATGTTTAGTATTAGAAGAAAAGCAAATAACACTCCCATGACAAAGCGCACCCGAGAAAGCCCAAATAAAAACTGATTTCCGGGTTCTGACGGAGAGCGAAGGAAATCAAAAAATATCAAAAGCCCCGGTATGGCAATGATAATGAAGAGCAACTTCACGGACTGTCTTGGTCTTTCAAGAAACATATTGATCATTTAATCCGCCCCATTTTTTGAAATCCAGACCATGGATGTCGATTGAGACTCTATCGCTGCCAACGCTATCTTTAAGGTACGAATCCCATCTTCGAGACTACAGACCGGTTCTGACACCCCGCGAACTGTTTCGAGGAAATGACGCGTTTGCGCCGCGAAGAGTTGATTCCGCTCGAAGCCCTCGGGAGGAGAGAATGTTTCCACAACGGGAGCAGGCGGATTGTCCGAATAAGAGCCGAAGGGCATGGACATTTGGTAAAGATGCAGGATACCATCCGAGTTGTCCCAGCGCAACGTTCCCTTCGTTCCGACAATTTCCAAACGATGAACTGGAGGCCTTTGCACGTAGTTGAGATGCATACCGCCTATTGCCCCATTTTTGAATTTCAACCCGATCTCAGCGACATCTTCGACGGTAATCTCAAGCGGGGATACACGTCC
>DATBVZ010000572.1:0-6002 GCA_036515095.1 Cyclobacteriaceae bacterium
GAAGGAATACCGGTCGCTATCGGGAGAAGCTGTAAGTTCCGTTTCTTCGACCTCGACCCAATCGTACCCGTCGCCGCTTGCGTTTCCGGGTCCCGGGATGTCGATCCTGAGAAAATCTCCTTTGGAGACCTTCCTGTTTACGATGTTTCCTTCCGGGTCGGTAAGCTGGAATTCAGCCGAGAGGTTGCCTGCCCTCCTGGCCCATCCGCTGACCGATTGCAGTCGGTCCATGGCGATGCGGAAGAACTCACGCGCTGCGTTTTCATGGGGCAATAGTACCGATCCCTTTACCTCGATGTCCTTTCCCGTTCTCTGTTCCGGTACAATGGACGGCTGATCTTTTTCTTTTTTCATGACAAAGTATTTTTGCAGGGTGTTCCTTTTCCGTGCAGCGGATCCTGATGCTGGAGTACCTTGAAATTATCCGGATACTCCGTGATCGGTGTCTGGCGAAATGGATAGTGAAAAAGACATGCCATAGTCATCGCTCATTTGCATCGGTATATCCCATGCGGGACCGTTACCGGTCATAGCAGAAATTCTCGCTGATTCTCAACGCATCAGCGGCGGCTGCCATAAAAAGGTGGCGCTTTCATGACTGGAAGGCTGAAAAACCGCCTTGCCGCGCTGCGTTGTGCGGTGATGAAAGTCCACAGACTGTGGGACAATTTCAACTGTACCTATAGACGGATCGCTTTATCCTTCCAGGGCCTTGCGAAGGACCTCTTCCGTCAGGGGTTTGGTAAGGTAAAGGCTGATACCCATTTTCTCTGCCCGTTTCCGGTCACCTGGATCATGAGAAGAGGTGACGACGATGATTCGGATCGTTTCTTTTCGTGGCGCGCTGATCTTTTTGAACGCTTCAAGAAAGCTGAATCCGTCCATGATGGGCATATTCAGGTCAAGCAGTATGACGTTGGGCAGCGAAGCTGTTCCCATATAATAATTATTGAGCAGATCGAGGGCCTGTTTGCCGTTCAGGGCGGTATGGATCTCACCCACCATGCCCGTCCGCTTCAACATTGAGGTGCTGATAAAATTGAAAATGCTGTCATCATCAACCAGAAGGACATTTTTCATACGAGCCTTTCGATTTAATTAGGCAATACGTCTTAAAAATGTACTGCAATAGACTATCACAGGAAAGTTAATGTAACAAATAGGGCACTATTCAGCAAACGGGTGGTGGCCTGGACAGAAGCAGAACCCCTCCCCCTATCCCTTTTTAGAGAACGCTTCCAGGAATTTTTGCTTGTAGACGCGGCCAACTGGTAACCCGACATCTCCAATAATAACTTTGTCGTTCCGGAAGGACTTTACCATCCCTACGGAAATTATAAATGACTTGTGGATCCGTAAGAACCTGCCGTCAGGAAGCTTTTCTTCCATATACATCAACCGGTCATACGTCACGTAGGTCTTGTCGCTGGTAATTATCCTGAGATAATCTTTGATACACTCTATATACAAGATGTCCTTGAAGTACACTTTTATTTGATCCTTGCCTACCTTGATGAAGATGTAAGCTTCATTGTAATTCTTTTCGCTGTCGATAATGCCTTCCGGCGGTTTGGTGAAATAGTGATGGAATTTGGCAATGGCCTTCATAAAACGGCTGAATGAGATCGGTTTCACCAGGTAATCCAAAACATCCAGGTCGAACCCGTCTGTAGCGTATTCCCTGAATGCGGTCGTGAGAATAATGCCCGGTCGTTGATGGAGCGATCGTATCAATTCAAGCCCGTTCATTCCCGGCATCTGTATATCCAGGAAGATCAGGTCCACAGGGTTCTTCTGAAGGAAGCTGAAGGCTTCCGGGGCATTGGCAAACTGCTCCAGAACCACAAGATCGTCAAGTTGGGATGCATAAGAAATCAGCAAATCCCTTGCTGGTGGCTCGTCATCGATAATGAGACACCTTGTTTTGATTTCGTTGGAAAAGCCTTCGCTATGCACTTGCAGTTCTTAATAAATTTTTGACCTTTAGAATCGCCAGATACGAATCCTTGCCCGGAATGCAACGGAAATCATAATTGGAAGGGTAGATGATCTCTAGCCTTCGTCTGACATTTTCAAGTCCTATCCCATTTTTGCCATTGCCGGTCCCTTTCGCTGCCCCAATACTGTTCTCTATTTTTACAGTAAGCCAATCCTTGTTACGTGAAATGTCCACCCTTATCCAGCATTTTTCCACCGGCGTCGCAGCAGATCCATGCTTGAAACAATTCTCTACTAACGGCAGAAGCAGAAGGGGGCTGATATGAAAATCGTCGACCGGACTGAATACATTGACAGAAACGTCCAGCCGCGAACCATAACGGATCTTCTCCAGCTCCAGGTAACTGTTAATATATTCAAGCTCTTTACTCAGGGCAATCGAAGGCGACTTGCTTTCATAAAGATTATAGCTCAGGAACGAGGAAAGCCGGTGGAGCAGATCGGGCGTCTTTTCATTCTGTCGTATGGCGTAGGAATAGATATTGTTCAGCGTATTGAAGATGAAATGCGGTTGCACCTGCGACTTCAACACCTGCAATTCCGCTTCCGTTTTTTGCTGAATCAGGGCCTGTGCCAGTCGCTGTTCTTCGTATCATGCCTGGATCAGGTAGAAAACGGAATACAGTCCGGCAATAAGGTATATGTTAACGGCCTCGATGATCATTTTTGGTAAAAAAAGGTACGGCATCGTTAATTGGGCGTCGGGATAATAGAGAGGATATACGTAGTAGTAATTGAAGCCCCTCCTGGCTAATACAAAGACCGTCATGCTCAGGATCAACCCTATCCAGAATGCCTTCTTCCGGTTTTTGAGATAAAATTTTTTAAACAGGATATGAACGGTGAAAACGGACGCCAAAAAAGTTACGGGCACTATGGCAGAAGCGTTGATGAGGTATCTCCGGTACTCGTCTGCAACCGATGCATTAGCGAGCCATTCGTACATAAAGTACACCAGCCAAAAAATAATATTGAACCGGAGCTCGTTCCTGTACTTCATCCGCATCGGTGAAATGCTATTAACTTACATAAAGTTAAGTCACCGGAATTGAAATTTAGACAAACGACATGCAATGACCTCCAAACGACGCATCCTTTGGTTTGAGGGGATAAGCCGTATAAATTTCAAATTGCGATTTTAGGTCCGAAACAGGCTATGATTACTGAAATTTCGCGCAAGGCCGGGATTGTTTCATTTATCGCGTACCCGCTGTGCCATGGGAACGTTCAGGCGTTCAATAACCCACCGGAATTGGATGTCGCCCCCTGAACGACGGGCGCCAGCCTGACCCCCTCGACGGAATCAATCCCTCTTCCCGGAATTTCGACACTAAAAATAGTCTTTGCGCGATTCAGCGCTTTCAATACGGTAACCTTGGTTATCCCATCCATAAGATAATCCAGTCCAATTTTAATATCCATCTACGATTGATTTGACAATATATCCCTACTTCAACGCGTATTGGTGAAGTTTGGTTGCTGCTTCTGTGATATTGCACGATCTCAAACACTGGACAGGGTACACCGTGGCGAAAAACAAGCAGAAAGGGCGTTCTGGTTTTACTGATTTTGAATTTATGGGAATTCAAATCCTGGCAATCCTGGCAATCCTGATAATCCAGATCCTATTCTGACTTAAGACTGTCAACGGGATTTGCCATAGCTGCTTTAATTGCCTGGTAGCTTACGGTAAGCAACGCCACCCCTATTGCAGCCAAAGCAGCAATGCCAAACATCCACCAGTGAATATCAATGTGATATTCAAAGCCCTGGAGCCACGCATACATCGCATAGTAGGCGAGGGGTGCTGAAAGAACGATGGACAGAATGACCAGCTTCATGAAGTCTTTTGACAATAGGGTCGCAAGCTGAACGACATTCGCACCCAGGACTTTCCTGATACCAACTTCCCTTGTTCGCTGTTCAGCGGTAAAGATTACAAGACCCAGCAATCCGAGACTGGAAATAAAAATTGCCAGAAATGCAAAATACCGGGAGAGCTTCTTAACGACCTGTTCACTCTCGTACAAAAAGTTATACTCTTCATCAGCAAACTGATGGGCAAAAGGAAAATCGGGGTTTAGCTTCTGGTGCAGGGCTTCCAGTCCGGCCACGGCTTGCGGGGTCTTTTCGGATTCGATTCGAATAAGGGCAACACCCCAGCTCATACGTTTATTCAGTCGCAGCACCAGTGGCTTTATGGGAACATGCAGCGAATTGAAATGAAAGTCCTTTATCACACCGATTATGGTTCCTTTAACATCCCAAAACGTAAGCGGCATTCCGATCGGATTTTCATAGCCTATGACTTTCAGCGCTGTTTCATTAATGATGTAACTGGCAGAATCGGCATACTCCTCCGAAAAATCACGGCCCAGCAATAAAGTAGCCTGCATGGTGGATACGAAGTCTAAACCCACTGCGGCCTGCGTAAATGTGGGCAGCGTATTTGGATCTTTGCCCTCCCACTCGACACCGCCTGTCGAGTTTTCTAGCAGGAACGGTCGCTGGGATATTTTGCTTACGTGAGTAATGCCGGGTATTTGCAAAGCCTCATGCTTGAAGACGTCGAAGTTGGTGCCAATTGTCCCGGTCTGGGGCAAATAGATGAGGTTGTCCTTTTGGTAACCCAGGTTCTTGTTTTGAATATAGTCCACCTGCCAGGTAATGACGATCATACCGACGATGAAGATCATCGACAACGCGAATTGAAACACGACTAATCCCTTTCGGAAGAAAACGGAGGACGAATTAGCCTTTAGGTTATCCTTTAAAACCGATATGGGTTTGAAGGATGAAAGCAACAGCGCGGGATAGCTTCCGGAAAGAGTTGCCGTAATAAGGCTGAGCAGGGCGATCCCTGACCAAAATCTCGCATCCTGAAGCGGTGACGGTATATTTTTACCGGTAAGCAAGTTGAATTCCGGCAGCAGCAACTGCAGCAGGATCATAGCCAGCAAGATGGCTATAAAGGTGAACATGAAGGCTTCCGCCATAAACTGCGTGATCAACGCTTTCTTCATTGCACCGTTTACTTTCCTGACACCGATCTCCTTTGCCCTTTTCACCGACCGGGCTGTGCTCAGGTTCATGAAATTGATACACGCGATCAGCAGGATGAACAAGGCCACAAATTGAAACAGCCTTACGTATTCTATTCTTCCACCCGACACATAGCCGTTCTCAAAATTACTGTGAAGATATTTTTCTCCGTACGGTTGCAGGCCAAGTTCCAGCCGGTCGAGGTCAGAATATTCGTTATCATATTTTTTTATGAAGTGCCGAAGTTTAGGTCGCAAGGTCTCCGCCTTTGAATTTTCCCGAAGCTTAACAAACGTAAAGGGACCGCTGTTGTGCCAGATCTTTACCCAGTCATTGCGCTCCACAAAAAGATCCCAGTTAATGATGTACTCAAATTTTTCAGATGAATTATCCTGTATGTCTTCAAATATTGCCGTTACTTTCAGGTCCCTGTAGTTTTCGAATAGTAAAGGTTTGTCCATGGCCTGCTCCGGACTGCCAAACAGGTTGGTGGCCATTTTTCTTGAGATCGCAATGCTTTGAGGGGATTTTAATGCGGTCTCTTTATTGCCGAGTATCAGGGGGTAGGAAAATATGTGAAAGAAGTCTGCGCCTGCAAAATTTCCCGGCAGCTTCACTTTCTCTTCGCCGACGGCAAATGTGTGAAACTGATACCAGGCAAAGTTACAGCCGTATTCGACTTCGGGCAGTACCTTTTTCATTTCCTCTCCCAGCAAACCTGGAGTGTCGTAGCTCCCGTTTATTTCATCGCCTGAATATTCACAACTGGTGACCACAAAGATGGTGTCGCCATCCTCGTGGAAAGCGTCGATGCTGTATTCATCAATTACCCACAACGCGATGAGGATGCTGCACGTGAGGCCAAGCGACAGGCCCGAGATGTTGATTAAGGAGAACACCTTGTTCTTAAGGAGATTTCTCCAGGCTGATTTGAGATAGCTTTTATACATGATGTATCGTAA
>DATBVZ010000573.1:0-2467 GCA_036515095.1 Cyclobacteriaceae bacterium
CTCATTTCGGGGAGTTACCCTGCGTTTTATCTGTCACGCTTTAATCCGATCGCTGTCCTGAAAGGAAAGTTGAAAGTTGCCAGCGGACCAATACTGATTCGCAAAGGACTCGTCATCTTTCAATTTGCTTTGTCTATTATATTTATCGTCTGTCTGCTGGTCATCAACGAACAGATCAAATTCACCCAGACGACAAGCCTCGGTTACAACCGGGACCATATCCTGTGCTTTCAGTGGAAAGGTGAGCTTTATAATCCATGGACGGGACTACAGGAGGGAAAAACCAATGAGAAATTTGAATCCTTCATGGCGGGGGTGAAAACTTTACCAGGCGTATTGAGCGTAACCAACATGTCGGGAAACATCCTGGATAAAATTCATGGTCAAAGTGGAGTTACATGGACCGGCCAGGAAGATGAAAAGAAATATGTCTTTCAATCTCCGATTGTCGGATATGATTTTATAGAAACCCTGGAGATCGAATTAAAGGAAGGACGGGCCTTTTCAAGAGAGTTCAACGACGATTATTCAAAGATCATACTGAATGAATCTGCGGTCAAGCTCATGGGGCTTAAAGACCCCATCGGCAAAACCATTCAGATGAACGGGGGTAGTGAAATCGTCGGTGTGGTTAAGGATTTCCACTACGGGTCCTTACACGATGCCATACAACCGCTTATTTTCAGGTGTGAGCCGAACGGGAAAAATGTGATGATCAAGGTCAGAGCGGGAAGTGAACAGTATGCGATAGAGAGTCTTAGAAAACTTTACCGTATACACCTTCCGGGCTATTCATTTGACTTCACCTTCATGGACGATGACTACCAGGCATTATATGCAGCGGAAGACAGGGTTGCCACTTTATCGCAGTACTTTTCAATTATCGCTATTATCATTTCCTGCCTTGGTCTATTCGGTCTTGCCGCCTTTACAGCCGAGCGTAGGATGAAGGAGATCGGTGTCCGCAAGATCCTCGGGTCAACGTCAGTGGATATCATCCGTATGCTTACCGCCGAATTCACGAGGCCAGTTGTGCTAGCAATTTTCATCGCCTTACCAGTGAGCTATTGGATAGCACAAAACTGGCTCGCCAATTTTGCAGAAAGAATTGAACTGCGCTGGTGGTATTTTGCCGTCGCGGCTGCTGCCGTTCTTTTCGTCGCCTGGATTACCGTCGGATTACAAACCCTGAAAGCCGGGCGTGTAAACCTGGTGCAATGTCTGAAGGAAGAATAGGTGCGATAACCGCGTACGGCAAGAAAGCGCTGGCTTATATCCGTGAGACACGAAACGAACTTTGGAAAGCACTTCCTCAAACGGTCCTCAAACTTGGCTAATAAAAAACAGGACATATCGCCCCCGGCATTTCCTTTAAAACTTCTCAAATGGCTATGCAACCCCGAATATCATCCAGACATAGAAGGAGACCTTTTGGAATTGTACCACCGCCGCGTTGCAAAACGCGGACAACGGAGGGCAGGCTTTTTCTTATTTAAAGATGTCATTCTTTTGTTAAGGCCAGGGATTGTAAGGACTGAATATGTAAACAGAAAAAAAATGTTTCAACACAACCTAATCATCATCTACAGAAGCTTTAAGCGCTTTAAAAGTACGTCGATCATTAACGTGATGGGCCTTTCTACCGGCCTGGCTTGTGCTTTACTGATTTTCCTTTGGGTAAACGATGAATTGCACGTTGACAAGTTCCACGAAAAAGATAGCCACCTTTATCACGTAATGGAACATTGGATACAAGGCAATGGTATAGTCACTAATGAGTCCACCTCGGGATCTATGGCGGACGCTCTGGCGCAAGAAATGCCAGAAGTTGAATACGCTACTACCGTAAGACGTCCTCTCGCAAATGTTACCCTTACTGTGGAGGATAAAAATATAAAAGCAACTGGTCAATATGTAGGTAAAGATTTTTTTCACATTTTCTCCTACCCTATTATTCACGGAAATAAGAACCACGTGTGGGCTGACAGAAACTCCATGATGATTTCCGAGGCACTGGCCATGAAATTATTCAATGCCTCCGAAAACATCATCGGCAAGACCGTTGAACTCCAGCATGAGCAAGAGTTTTTTATTTCAGGTGTGTTTGAAACCGTTCCCTCGGGTTCCTCTGCACAATTCGATTTTGTTTTGTCTTTTGAAGAATTTGCAGCCAGCAACGAATGGGTTTTAGAATGGCATAGTACACCCACTAATGCCTACGTGGTACTGAAATCCGGGACGGATGTCAACAAATTCAACCAAAAGATTAGTGACTATGTGAAAATTAAAACCAATGACGGAATTAAGCATCGTACTCCCTTTCTGAAGCGCTATTCAGAGACGTATTTATATGGTAACTATGAAAATGGAGTACAGACAGGAGGCAGAATAGAATATGTTGAACTGTTTTCTGTCATTGCCATTTTCATTCTTGTGATTGCTTGCATCAACTTCATGAATTTATCCA
>DATBVZ010000574.1:0-8352 GCA_036515095.1 Cyclobacteriaceae bacterium
GGAAGTAACCCGGCATTAATACCCCCAAGTGACCCTGTTGGGGCAATGAGCGTGGTGGACCCTGCCAGCGCCACCGGCAATACATTTTCCGGGTTAGGACCTGGAATCTATACAGTAGTTGCCCAGGAAGACCCTGCTGACATATCATCAGGCTGCTTCTCCACACCGGTCCAGGTTGAAATGCGGGAAGCGTTGCCCCCTTTCCTTGATGTCCTGGCGGCCAATTTCAGTACGAGTTGTGGGGTGGCACCTGGCGATGGATCACTGGAGATTACATTCGAAACGGATCCCAACGATCCTTTCAGCCCGACATTTCCGCCCCCGGCCCCGCCCATTGTCTTTAACCCCGGACCACAAACGTACACCGTCGACGTAGTTGATGGAAACGGTGCACCGGTATTTAGCAACAGCGGCTATGCCAGTGGTACATCGCTCACCATCCCTGGGCTGAAAAACGGGAACTTTGACGTAACCATCACCTCGTCGCAGGGATGTGATATTTCGAAGACCTACACGGTACCCTGGGATCCTCAGGTGTCCCAATTGGTCGGTGGTGATGTTGTCGTGGCGGATCCGATCTATTGCGACCCTGTCCTGGAATCAAATGCCAAAATTGAGGTTACGAACATCGCCATCATAGGCGGGGGGCCGGATAACATGGGTGATTACCGGTTTGACTGGTACACTGACAATGGCTTGGCGACAACTATTTACAGCGGTATCGGTGATCCGACGGCCGCAATAGGAGGTGAGACGCTTGAAAACAATTCAAACGGGGTAGCACCCGGGACGGTTAAGGCCGGATCCTACTGGATAGTAGCTACAAAAGTAAACGCCGGCATTACCGGTGGGCTCGGATGCTTCAGTGCACCTTTCAGAGTCGACCTCAAGGACAACAGCGTCAGGCCAACCTTCACGTTGTTACCCTTTTCCAGCTCCGCTTGCGATGCCAATTTCGATGGACGCCTGCAACTGACCGTAACCGCAGCAGGATCCGTAGCTACTCCCGCGTATACCTACGACTGGGATAATGCCAACCCAAGCGACATTGAGATGGGCGGTGGTCCTGTTCCCAATAATGACGGCGATGGTGACGGTTCAGATGGTGACGGGGACAATCCCCTCAATCTCAGTGATGGCATTTACAAGGTTACCATAATCAATGACGCAAGTGGTTGCACTGCTACGAAACAGGCGACCATCCTCAGAACTGCAGTACCTGTGATCGCCCTGAGCGCTCAGACGGTGGACCAGATGATTTGTAACCCTGATGGAAGTATCGCGGTCGTGGATCTGACCGTGGATGGGATATCAGACCCTGATCATACCAACTTTGATTTTAGCTGGTATGTTGATGACCCCAACTCGACGCCTGTCATCGATGCAGTCAACGGTGCGGATGTACTTGATCCGGTAAGCTTTCCGACCATAGGTGCTGGTACATATTTTGTGAAAGCCCGGCGGGCCGCGGGTATCGTACCCGGTTCCGGTTGTGAATCAGCTCCTGTACAGGCAATCATCAGGGACCGGAGTGCAGATCCGGATATGTCGTTTGTATTTCAGCCAAATTCGAGTTGTAGTCCAATAAGCCCTAATGGTTCGGTAACTGCAACCGCCTTTGAACGGGACGGCAGTACCGATGTGTATTCCTTTGCCTGGTCATTTGCCGGAGGCGCGCTGCCACCGGCAATTGTTCAAACCGATGCCAGTCCGACAAGTCAACTCGGCAATGCATGGGAGGGTAACTATACACTCATGATTACTAACGCATCGACGGGATGCACATTTACCAGGGGCATCAACGTCAACATAGATCGAAGTATCAGTCTGCCAAATATCATAACAATCGACAAGAACGATCCATTGAATTGTCTTGGAGGCGGTGATGCAGAAGTTACAGCGATCTCAATCGGTGGCGGACCACCGATTACCGGTGCCGCATTAGGTACAGACTTTGTCTATGAATGGTATGCTGATGATTTCGTGCCCTCCAACCAGGTGGCGGAAACGTCTCCCCTGCTTTCAAACCTTGATCCAGGCAGATTTTTTGTTCTTGTCCAGGACCTTCAGACCGAGTGCAAATCTTCTCCAACTGAGGTAGTCATACTCCCTGCTTCCATTGTTTATCCTTTCATTCAAATCACACAGAATGAAATGCAACTCAGCTGTCTTGGAAGCACAGGGACGGCAGAACTTGCAGCCACTGCGGATGGTCAGAATGATACAAACCCCAATTATTCCTTCAGCTGGTTTACCGGTCTGGATGCTACGCCACCTCTTTTTGCATCGACCAGTACCATTACTGACTTGGCCGCAGGAGATTATTCCTTGCTGGTAACGGACGCCTCCACAGGATGCGCTACTTCCAAGATATATATTGTACGGGATGAATCCGGTAGTTTCACACCCAAAATCGCATTGGCGGCGATTGATCGGAGTAGCTGTCTGACAGCAGATGGAGCGCTAATAGCAAGGGAAGTCGCCTATGTTGACAATTTTGCTAATGGATATCCCTATCCGCCAAACTTCACTGCGGAGTATTATTCGGGTTCCAATCCGGATCTGATGACGCCTGGAAGCCCCATACCCCAATCCAATCAAAATGGTTTCGTCACCAATTGGGTCCAAAGTAACCTCGATATCGGGATTTATACCGTCAAGATTACCGATAACAATACCGGATGTATTGTAAGCGGCCCAATTGATATTCAGGACGGACGAATGCCTCCCACAGTTGAAATAGTTATGGAGAACCCCCTTATTAACTGTGATCCAGCCAGGCAAAATGGCCAGCTCTCGGCCACGGCGGACGGGGGTAACGTTGGAGGCTACACGTTCGACTGGTATAGTGGTTCCACCGCAACGGGCGGTGTATTAACGAGTAGCAACAAATTAATTGGCCAAGGCTTGGGTCAGTATACGGTTCGCGCGACCAGCAATCAGACGGGATGTTTTGCCGATGCCATTGGAGAGATATTGGATGGCAGACTGCTTCCTCCTTCACCGACTGCCCTATTGATACAAGACAGAACGGACTGCATTAATCCCGATGGATGGGTGACTGCCAACGTAGGTAACGCTACGATAAATTATACATTCAATTGGTACGATGGCACTTCTGCACAAGGATCCGCTGATTTCATGGGCGTGGATTATATCAACCGGGATATTGGTCCGTATACGGTTACTGCACAGGATATCATCACCGGATGTCTATCTCTGCCCGTAACCATTGAGGTTGCCGATAAACGGGTATACCCTGAGCTCTATTTTACAACGACGCCTTCATTCTGTGAAGATGTACCCAGTGAATTAGGCGGTGGAAAAGGTACAGGTTCCATCACGCTGCAACTTGAACCCGCTGATCTTGTCACTGATAATGTTGAATGGACTTTTCTATTGGACAACTCCTTCGTTGGAACAGGGAGCTATATAGCCGATCTGTATCCCGGAACGTACGAGGCTCAGGTGGTAACGTCAAAAGGGTGTCCAGGCGAAGGATCAGCAGAAGTCAAGACGGAGATTCGTTCTTATAATTTAGTAAGCGTAAACAGTGATCAAAAGAATGACAGGTTCATTATTGATTGCATTTCAAGATTCCCCGACAATAACGTGAAGATCTTCAATCGTTCAGGAATATTGGTATACGAGGCCGATGGATACGATAACGATGAAATCGTCTTTGGTGGAATTGGCGAAGAGGGGTTATATCTGGGCGGCAATTTGCTTCCGGTCGGGACCTACTTTTACATTATTGATAAACGGGATGGGACAAAACCAAAATCAGGCTACCTGGAATTAGTGCGATGAAGTACATCATTACTGTTTTATTAGTAATCCTTACTTTCTCCTTCCTGGGCGTATATGGCCAGCAGCGTCCAATTCACTCCTTGTACATGTTTGATCCGCTGGTCATAAATCCAGCCTACGCCGGGAGCCACGTTCAGCTTAGCGCGACAGCGATTTATCGAAATCAATGGGTTAACTTCGACGGCGCGCCCAAAACACTGACAGCCAGCATCCATAGTGGGTTTCGAAAAGCCCGCGCAGGGATTGGATTTCTGTTTTCGAATGATCAGATCGGGGTGCATAGTGACAACTCGCTCTATTTTACCTATGCTTATAAAATACCATTATCCGGTAGAAACGGAGGTTCCTACTTGTCCATGGGGCTCCAGGGGGGATTTAATGTCCTTAAATCTGACTACTTCAAAACTGACCCAAGGGATGGAGCTGAGATTGGTGTTATTTCAAAGTTCAACCCGAATTTTGGTGCCGGGGTATATTACCGCAGCAAGAAAATATACGCAGGTTTTTCCGTTCCGTACATCATTCACAACAAAACGATTGAGTTAGGCGCGGAATTTGGTTTGCCGCTTTACCCCTCCGGGGAGCAACAACGATACTATTACATAAACGGCGGTGTCACGGTTGATCTGTCAGCCCGTGTAAAATGGCTTCCCTCGACCCTGATCCGGATCCAGGAAAACGCTCCTTTGAGCTTCGACATTAATTCGCTGGTGGTCATCCATGAATTAGTCGGACTGGGTGCATCGTATCGATTAGAGGATTCTATAATTGGGTTATTCGAGCTTCAGATCAATGAAAATTTTCATGTGGGATACGCCTATGACATGACCATGACGGATATCCGTTTGTATTCCAATGGATCCCATGAAATCATGATCAACTATCGGATTAAGATACCCAAACTTCACAAGGGTATTGAGTGTCCGTCATACTGGTAAACCCGGCTAAAAGAGACTGGCCCCCATTATTATCTCACGGGTTATCTTGTAAAATTCCTTGTGAATATTGAATTCGGGCTCGCCGTTTCTTTCCCTGAGCACGTAGCTGCCATCCTCATTCATGATATAGGTATTCACATTATCCATCAGGTTGTAGCGAAGGTTATTGATCGCCTGCTTCTTGAGAATCTCTTCTTCCAGCAGAAACAAGGATTCGATTCTTCGGTCAAAGCTTCTTACCATGGCATCTGCGCTGCCGATGTATACCTTCGGGTTACCCTCGTTGTGGAAATAATAGATCCTGGAGTGCTCCAGGTATTCGCCAACGATTGAGCGTACCTCAATGTTCTCGCTCAGGCCTGTTCGTCCCGGACGCAGGCAGCACATACCCCTTACGATCAACCTGATGGTGACACCCGCCTGTGAGGCGGCATAAAGCTCATCAATAAACTCTTTATCCTGCAGGGAGTTGATCTTTATCACTATCCCGGCCGGAAGTCCGTTCTTCGCGTTCTCTGCTTCACGCCTAACCATGTTGCAGAGCTGAATACGCATATCACGCGGAGAGGTGATGAGATTCCGGTAGGCAGAGGGTTGAGAATGTCCGGTGATAACGTTAAAGAAATCGGACACATCCTGCGCGTATACTTCCCGTGTCGTAAGCAATCCGATATCAACATACAGCCTTGAGGTAACCTCGTTGTAGTTTCCGCTTGAAAGGTGGACATACCGGTAGACGGAATCCTCTTCCTCCTTTCGCACAATCAGTAACAGCTTCGTATGTGTTTTCAGGCTGCTGATGCCGTATATCACAAAGCATCCGGCCTTCTGCAGTTTTTGGGCTTCCCTCAGGTTATTCTCTTCGTCAAACCGGGCCTTAACTTCAAAGAGCACGGACACGTGCTTTCCATTTTCTGCCGCACGAAGTAAAGCGGCCGTGACACGCGATTCCCTGGCCACACGGTATATCGTTATCTTGATGGACAGGACGTATGGATCATCGGCTGCCTTTTCCAGCAATTCCAGCACCGGGTCCATGGAATTGTAAGGATGGTGGAGGAGTATGTCGCGTTCCTTGAGTACTTCAAAGAGGTCCTGTGATCCGTGTTCGGGAAAATTCAGGGGCGTTATAGGGTCAGGAAAATGCACCCGCATGCCTTTGAACTCGTTGTGACTGATTATTTGCTGCAGGCCCGTAAAATCGACCACGCTTTCATCGGGCACGTAAAACAGGTTGAAGTCATCGAGGTCCCACTGAATCCGCAGCAGGCGCATAAGCCACGGATCGGGGTTACCCTGAATATCCAGCCTTACAACCCGCCCGGTTCTGCGCGACTTGAGCTTGCGCTTCAGCTCCTCAAGAAAATTGGATTCAATATCCTCACTTTCTTCCAGGGTGAAGTCGCCGTTGCGGTTTACCCGGAAGACGTTCGTGGAAATAATCTCAACGTTCCGGAAGAGGTGGTTGATGTTGAATTTAATGATCTCTTCGATCGGGACGAACTGAATAAGGTCATCCGTAGCGATCTCGTAGAAACGGGGCAGGTTATGCGGCACCTGCACAAAAGAAGCCTTATGCTGATTGGGGTTATCATCCGGGTTTTTAGTTACCACACCCACCAGAAGCCGGTTGTTGGCCAGGGTGGGGAATGTGTGGTAATTATCGAACACCATCGGCGTCAGCATCGGGAAGATGGTTTTCTGAAAGTAGTTGTTCACCCTTTCGGTACCATTGGGGGAAAGCGATTCATATCCGCTAATAACAAAGCCGTTCTCCCGAAAAAAGGGTCTCAGATCCCCGATGAAATAGTCGTTCAGGTCCTTGAAAAAAGTTTGCGTGCGGGTTAGTAAAAGTCTTCGGAAGGGCTCCTCACGAAGCCCGTTATAATCAAACCTTTCTTTGCCGTAGTCAATATAGTTGTAGAGGCTGCCCAGGCGAATGGTACAGAATTCATCCAGGTTGGACGCCGTGATGCTGAAAAATTTGAGACGATCAAAGATACTCTTGTTCGTATTCCTGGCTTGGTCAAGCACACGATAATTGAATTGTATCCAGCTCAGATCACGGCTTATGTAATTGCTCTCGCCAATCTGCTGGGAAATTTTATCTACCAATGAAACCGTCGCCTCACTCATTCCTTTAAATAAAATTTATCGCAAGCAGGTATACCGGAACGGTATACCCGGCCATCAAATATCTACTCTCGCGTACTTCGAGTTCTTCTCAATGAACTCCCTGCGTGGAGCAACCTCATCACCCATCAGCATGGAGAACAGGTGATCTGCCTCTGCCGCCGATTCGATGCTCACCAGCTTGAGTGTTCTTCGGTCAGGATCCATTGTAGTCGACCACAATTGCTCCGGGTTCATTTCGCCCAGTCCCTTATAGCGTTGTATGCCAACGGACTCCTCCTTCCCACCGCCCAGCTCAAGGACGGCAATTTCCCGTTCTTCCTCGGTCCAACAGTATCTTTCTTCCTTACCTTTTTTGATAAGGTACAGCGGAGGCAGCGCTATGTAAACATATCCCTGCTCGATCAGTTCACGCATATAGCGGAAGAAAAAAGTCAGGATCAGGGTACGGATGTGGCTTCCGTCAACATCCGCATCCGTCATGATTATTACCTTATGATACCTCAGCTTGTCCAGGTTCAGCGCCTTTGCATCCTCTGCGGTCCCGAAGGAGACACCCAGCGCCGTGATGATATTCTTGATTTCTTCATTATCGTATATCTTGTGCTCCTGGGCTTTTTCTACGTTCAGGATCTTGCCCCTTAGCGGCAGGATAGCCTGGAAGGTCCTGTCTCTTCCCTGTTTGGCAGACCCGCCCGCCGAATCACCCTCCACCAGGTACAGTTCAGAAATGCTGGCATCCGTGCTCGAACAGTCGGCAAGCTTTCCGGGCAAACCGGTGCCTGAAAGAACGTTCTTGCGCTGAACCATTTCCCTGGCCTTTCGCGCGGCATGCCGGGCCTGGGCCGCAAGAATTACCTTGCTTACAATAAGCCTCGCTTCCTTGGGATGCTCTTCCAGGTAGTACTGGAGAATCTCCCCGACCGACTGGTCAACAGCACCCATCGCTTCCGAATTGCCCAGTTTGGTCTTCGTCTGCCCTTCGAATTGCGGTTCCGCAACCTTTACCGAAATGACAGCGGTAAGGCCTTCGCGAAAATCGTCACCGTTGATATCGATCTTGACCTTATCAAGCAACCCCGATTTGTCGGCATAAGACTTAAGGGTGCGTGTCAGCGCCCGACGAAAACCTGCAACGTGCGTACCCCCCTCGTGCGTGTTGATATTGTTTACATACGATATCAGGTTTTCTGCAAAGGATGTATTATAGCTCAATGCTACCTGGATCGGAATTTCACCCCGGTTATTTTCAATATATATAGGCTGAGGAATAAGCTTTTCGCGGGTGGCATCTATGTATTCAACAAATTCGCGAAGGCCTCCTTCTGAGAAGAACGAATCTGTTCGTGGTTCGCCTGCCTCATCCCGGTCGCGGTAATCATTCAGCGTAATCCTGATCCGCGGATTCAGAAAAGCCAGCTCACGCATCCGTGAAGCAATCGTTTCGAAATTGTATTCGTAAGTCGAGAAG
>DATBVZ010000575.1:0-5366 GCA_036515095.1 Cyclobacteriaceae bacterium
TGGGTCAAAATAATCACACGTCCTGTCCGGCCGGATGGCATGCACCGCAACCGCCACGGAAGTATTCAATGAACAAAATATAAGCATTAAAGTGCGGATCCTTCTGCAGTTTTTCAGAATTATCAGGCGTGGGGGGAGAGGTATAAAGGTATATAGGGGTATAGAGGTATAGAGGTATAGAGGGGGTAGAGGTCCATACCTCTATACTCCATAAACCTATTTCCTTCGAATATAAATATCCCCGTTGTAGTTCTTCATCGTGAATTCAGCGCCACCGCCATTGACGTCAGCTTCCATCCATTTATCAATGACAACCTTAAATGTCCCTGCCTTGCTTTCCTCGGTCCTGACGGGTTTCTTGTTGGTCAGGTCGACGTCAAAGCCGGAATAGACCTCGCCCTGTTCCGTCTTCATCTTCAACGATGCCTTCAGGTCTGCAGGAAAGGTAAGGTCAATGTCGCCGCTAAACGTGGAGAATGACATGGGCGTATTTGCCGCAACCGTTTCAAACGAAACTTTTATCCCTCCGTTGTACGTGGTTGCGATTACAGACCCGGATACATTTGCAGCATCAATCCTTCCGTTGAAATTGGTGAGTTCCACCAGGCCCTGCACATTTTGTATCGTAAGATCGCCGTTGTTGTACGTATGCACCTGCAGGTCAAAGGCCGCCGGCACCTCAATGTCCAGGTCCAGCTTGTTGTTCCAGGAGTCGGACTTGATCACAACGTTATTGTTGTTTTCTGTTACTTCCAGGTTCAATGTCCCGCCCGGCAGCCGCTTAAGGCCATTGCGTTCTGCATCGTCAGCTTCCGTCTCGCGACCGTGACTGGTGTATTTTACAAGTATGTCCTTCCTGGCCGTACCCCTGATGGTGATGGATCCTGAATTGAGGCGCGCTTTCAATTTTCCGCGGTTGGCTGGATTGCTTAGCGGAACCGTGAATTCACTGGCATCCTGCGCCGCGGCTATGGAGAAATTGATGAGTATTATTCCCAGTATCAGTATGAATACTCCTGTGTTAACAACGTATTTTTTCATTTGCAAAAATTTAAAGTTCTTTCTCTCTCAGGTAGACATTGCCATTGAACGTCTCAAAATTCAGATGGATGTCTCCCTCACGAACGCTATACCTGTTGCCGCCCAGCTTGTACCGTACCCCCTCTTTGTCCTGTGTTTTCTCCAGCGACACGGGAAGCAATACAAGGTCATCCAGGTTTGTATAGAAGTCGCCGTTAAAGCTTTTAAAGCTCAGCGTTGCTGCAAGACCCTTTCGGAAATCAGCACGAATGTCGCCGTTAAGTGAGTAATAACGGCAGTCGACACCCGGGTTTCGGTCATAGTTGAGGGTCAGGTCCCCGTTGATTGTGGTCGCCCGTGTGGCGCCCGTTATATGATCGAGTTTTACGTTCCCGTTGATGTTCTCAGCGATAACGCCCCCATCATGGCCGGTAACGGTAAGATCGCCCTTGTTTATTGTTGAGAGGATGAGGTTGGTTTTTGCGGGAACCCGGATAACAAAGTTCACCTGGTAATCCTGATCGTTCTTTGTCCATCCACCGTCGTTGCAGGCAGTATAGTCATAGCCCCATCCACCGTGGCGTTCGTGTTGGCGGTCACGCGTTCTGCCGAACGAACTGCAAAGACCTTCGATGTACAGGATCAGTGTATCCTGAAGCTCAACGTATCCGACGGTGATTTCTTTGTCCTTGTCTCCGGTTATTCCGCTTTCCCCGCCCGACTGCATTTTCGTTTCCACGAGAACTTTTTCTCCCGGATGACCTTCAACGTGGACGGAGCCGTTGATATTGGCCACGATAAGCGTATTGGTGTGCGAAGCGTCCTTGAATTGGAATTCCTTCCTGTTGACTACCGGCTGTTGGGCGAGTGTCTCAAGCCAGGTGAGTATAATGAGTACGGTCAGATTTGTTCGCATGATCATGACATTACAAGTATGCTTTCTTCAATTTTCTTTTTGACCGCTTCCGGTGTTCGATCATTGTTGAGGATCTTCTGCAGGGCGTCCAGGGAGGATTTTTCCTGCAATGCAGCCATTAACTCAGCCAGTGCAAGCTGCACCAGCGGCGAGTCTTGCTTACCGATCGACCGTACCAGTTCCTCCCGGATGCGTTCGTCGCCGGTATACGGGGTCAGGGCCTCCAGTGCTGCAAGCCGTACGTTTACGTTCTCATCGTTGTTGAGGGTCCGGAAGAGCGCCTGCGTAACCTTTGTGCTTACTTCGTTCATGCCCCGGGTCAGGTTTACGGCCTTGAGCCGTTCCGTGGCCTCCTCCTTGTCGAGGAGCGCCAGCATCATCATTTCCTTCAGCTCCGAAACCTGCTCAGAAAGTTGGTGCACTTGTCCGTCGGAAGCCTGCGGACGATCAAGGAAATGGCCGATAGCTATGCCGGACATAACCAGTAGTACGGCAGCAGCGATCCGAAACAGGAGCTGATACCGGGGCACGTTTATCCTTTCAAATAACGATTGCTCCTTTTTGATTTCGTCCCGTAACATGGTATAAAAGGCATCATCCAGCGATTGTGACGGCAATCCGGTTTCGAGATTGTGAACCTGGTTCTCAATGGTCCCGAGATCATGAAAAGCTTCAAGGCCGATCGTACCGGTTTCCAGCAGGTATTCCAGTTGCGCGATTTCATCCGGACCGGCAATACCTTCCTGGTACCTTCTGATAAGTTCTTTTACCTGCGCGTTATCCATGATTACATCCTCTTTTCAAGTCTGAAAAACACTTCCTTCAGTTCCTGCAATGCCCGGAAGACCTTCACCTTTACGGCGCCTTCTGAACAGCCCAGGATTTCACCAATGTCCCTGTAGTTCCGGTTTTGAAATTTACTGAGCAGCAGTACTTCCCGTTTTTCCTCCGGAAGTATGGCAAGTGCCGCCGAAAGCATTCGCATATTGTCCTGGCGAATGGCTTCGTCCAGTGGTCCTTCCGATGCCTGCAACTTGTCATTCCATCTCTCGACCGGCTCCTTTAGTTTGATCTTGTCTTTGCGGAAATGGTCATTCCGCACATTCCGTGCTATGTGAAACATCCATACCCGGAAGTCGCCGTCACCCCTGAATACATTCCGGTAACGAAGGATCCGGTAAAAAACATTCTGGACCAGATCTTCGCTCAGTTCGGCGTCTTTGTTCATGCCGTAAAAAAAACCATACAGGGGTTTCTTGTACCGCTCGAAAAGCAGGCTAAGTTTATCCAAATCGCCGTCTCTGACCTGAATCATCAAGGTGTTATCACTAAGGGCTTCCAAATCCGGATTAGATTTCAAGGAGGAAAACTCAGGTTAATGCGAATGGTTACCGAAGTACACGAAAAAATTGCAGGCAAAAAAAAGACCGCGGATTTTGCGCCGTGGTCTTTTGCGAATGCCGTTTTTCCCGGGATCAGGAACTTCTCAGGTCATGCAGCTTATTTCTCTCATCCTGCAATTCACGGGAAAGCTTCATTTGCTTATCCAGGGCGTTGCGCTTGTACTCTTCAAACTCGTGGCTCAACGCGTCCGCGTTTTCGATCTTTTCACGCATGCTTGATTGCACCCATTTGACGCGCGCCACCAGCAGGCCCAGGAGGACCAACAGACCGAGAATAATGATCCCGACCGTGCTGATAAAGACCGCCTTCAGGATATCGATACCCAGCACGGTGATGTGGCTGCTGTCGTGTTCCATTTCGGCGACGGCGGCATCCTTGCTTTTCATAGTGGCGTTGGCAGAGGCGATTTCATTTTCCAGCCGCGCGATAGCGCCATGGGCATCCCTGAGCGCTGTTTTCTGGGCCTGCATAGAATCCATCGCAATTTTCCACATTCCGTCAAGAACATAGGTACGGATCACTTTATATTCAGAATACGATTCCGATTTATCGCGCATTATGTTAAACCGTTCCTGCAGGGTAATCTCGTTCTTCTCAAGGGCTTCTGCCGATTTCTGCGCGTGGGTTTCTACGGAAAATATCAGAAAACAAAAAAATAAGGGTACGATCCGCTTCATATCAAATTCAAATTTAAGAAGGCAATAGCCTGGTAAACTTAAAACCGCGTTTTAATCAACCCAATATAAACCTTTTTAACCGGAAAATAAGTCGATCAACGTAACATCGTGTCGTTTAGCGGCTTATTCCCGCCAGGGTTTCACCTCCGGCGAATTATTCTTTCCTAAAGATAAGGTCTGTATTCTGCACCTGAACAATGTGGCCAAATAATTCCTTCAGGTAGTAGTATTCCTCACGGGAGTAAATGGCTTTGGAGGTGTTCAGCCAACTGATTATTGACACTTTTTGCCCCTCTTTCTGCGTCTTCAGTACGTAGCTTCCTCCGCCATTTGGCAGTGAGAGCCCGACATCTTCCGGAATAGTTACCAGAACCACGTCCTCCGGAAATTCCAATGTCACCGTTATCCGTTCGTCAATGTTCGCCCCAAAATCCACAGGATACAGCCGGTCAGAAGCCCTGAAAGGATTCTGAACGGTCTTATTGATCAAAAAAGGATTTAGCAGCAGTGTGAAAACTCCGTCAGAAAAACCATCCAGCTCCACACCAAAGATCTCGATCAATGGCCGGGACGGATCCTCCAGATTTTTAACTTCGATGTTGGTAACGAGAAGCGGGCTGAGTTTATTCTTAAGATCCGAGGTGTAGTCCCCGAGGGAATTGAAGGACAAAATTTCCTGCCTTTTGCTCAAGGCGTCGTACCCCAAATAGGTGTTCTGTATGGATCCTTTCAGAGTGCCTTCGTCAGTAAACGATAATGCAATGTGATTGGTTTGCTTGCGTTTTTCCACGGGCCTGATTTCGCGCCACGACGTTTCCCGGTCGCCGATCAGCCGACCCTTGCCGTTCAGGCAATGGAAGGGAATCATGCCAAACGGCAGCAACGGATCCGTCGCGTCCAGCAGGTATTCCTTGCCATCGATCGAAATGTTAGCAAGGACATAGTTAAAGTCACTCAATACCGGAAACACTTCCGTTACGTAACCGTTTTCCCTGGTGGATAAGATCACGGGATCAGCCTGAATGCCGGCGTACCGCAACGCTGCGATAAGAGAAAGGTTCAGGTCAGCAACATTTCCCACGCCTTCATCATAGGCTTCTTTTATCCCGTGTTCGCAGTATTTTCCGTACTCGCCATTCCATGAATAATGTTTTACGATGAGATCGTACACCCGCATTGCGCGCTTCAGCAGATCGGGCTCCGTGTGTACAGCTGAAGCCATGGCCTTGTCCATCACATTTTCGCCCCGTCTGAGCTGTACACCGAAACGCGAATCCTTTCGCAGTTCGTCCTCTACGTCATTCCATTCCCTGGTAACTTTGTCCACATACCCCGTGCGGTGATGCACT
>DATBVZ010000576.1:0-11995 GCA_036515095.1 Cyclobacteriaceae bacterium
AAAGGTATAAAGGTATATAGGTATATAAGGTATATAAGGTATATAAGGTATATAAAGGTATAAAGGTATAAGGGTGTACCCGGTTCAATGAGTCTATTCATTTACTAAGAAACTGCTAGCAAGTGACGGTGGCAATCCTTCAATCCTTCTTAAAGATGAAGTAGACCGCGAGGACCAGGAAGGCGAATCCTATCAGGTGGTTGGCGCGGAAGGTTTCTGTTTTAAAGAACACAAGCGAAAAGGTCACAAAGACAGCGAGGGTTATTACTTCCTGGATCACCTTTAACTGTACCAATGAAAAGGGGCCACCATGCGCTTTGTATCCAATACGGTTGGCGGGTACCTGCAGTACATATTCGAAGAATGCGATTCCCCAACTGATAAGGATAATGGTGAACAGCGGCAGGCTCTGGCTCCATTTCATTTCTTTGAAACGAAGGTGCCCGTACCACGCGAATGTCATGAATGCGTTCGACAGCACTAACATCATTATTGCGATTGTAGCTTTCATAAGAAAGATTGAAGGGTTTGAAGAATTGAATAAGCTCTGCCGCTTGCACCTTTTTGTAGATAGGAATGAGAGAGTACGTGGATGAGTGAATGGGTTTGCGTGTACACGTGTCGCCACCATTAACCTTAGCCATTCTGGTTAAGTTTGTTCCGTCAACCCCCTATACCCTTATACCCTATACCCTTATACCCTATACCCTTATACCTACGTCCTCAAACCAACCGCTTATACCGGATCCGATGGGGCTGGTCATCGCCAAGGCGTTTCTTCTTGTTCTCCTCGTATTCGCTGAAGCTTCCTTCGAACCAGTACGCCTGTGAATCGCCTTCGAAGGCAAGGATATGCGTGCAGACCCGGTCAAGAAACCAACGGTCGTGAGAAATAATTACTGCACAACCGGCGAAATTCTCAAGCGCTTCTTCCAATGCGCGGAGGGTGTTTACGTCAAGGTCGTTCGTGGGTTCGTCAAGAAGCAGCAGATTGCCTCCTTGTTTCAGCGCGATAGCCAGGTGAACGCGGTTGCGCATGCCGCCGGAAAGTTCTTTTATCTTCTTCTGCTGATCATTGCCTCCAAAGTTAAACTTGCCGACATACGCCCTTGAGTTGATTTGTTTTCCACCCAATTCGATCAGCTCGTTACCCCCGGATATTGCCTGCCAGACGCTGTCATCGGGTCTGAGGTCATCGTGTTCCTGGTCAACGTACGCGATCTGTACAGTGTCACCTACCGAAAAGGTTCCGGAATCGGGCTGTTCTTTACCGATGATCATCTTGAAGAGGGTTGTTTTTCCTGCTCCGTTGGGACCGATCACGCCCACTATTCCTGCAGGCGGCAGTGAGAAAGTCAAATTCTCATACAGAAGCTTGTCGCCATATGCCTTTGAAACACCCGAGGCCTCAATGACCTTATTGCCCAGTCGTGGTCCGGGGGGGATGTAAAGTTCCAGCTTTTCTTCCCGCTCCCTCGATTCCTGGCTAAGCAATTTCTCGTAAGCGCCGAGGCGCGCTTTGGCTTTGGCATGTCTCCCCCTGGGATTCATGCGAACCCATTCCAGTTCGCGCTCGAGTGTCTTCTGGCGCTTCGATTCCTGCTTTTCCTCCATGGCCAGTCGCTTTTGCTTTTGTTCCAGCCAGGATGAATAGTTTCCTTTCCAGGGAATTCCTTCGCCGCGGTCAAGCTCAAGGATCCAGCCGGCAACATTGTCCAGGAAATAGCGGTCGTGCGTAACGGCGATGACGGTGCCCTTGTACTGTTTCAGATGTTGTTCAAGCCATTGTACGGATTCGGCGTCGAGGTGGTTGGTTGGTTCGTCAAGGAGCAGCACATCGGGTTCGCGGAGCAGGAGCCTGCAAAGGGCGACACGGCGTTTTTCACCGCCGGACAGGTTTGCAACGGGCGCATCGGGGGGAGGGCAACGGAGCGCATCCATTGCGCGTTCCAGCTTGTGATCCAGCTCCCACGCGCCGGAGGCATCCAGTTTTTCCTGAACCTCACCCTGTTTCTGGATCAACTTTTCCATGGCGTCGGGATTTTCCAGTATTTCCGGCTCGCCGAATTTTTCATTTATGTCCTCAAACTCCCGCAACAGGTTCACAATTTCATGCACGCCTTCCTCAACCACTTCCTTCACCGTCCGGCTTCTGTCAAGTTGGGGTTCCTGCTCGAGCAGTCCCACGGAATAGCCAAGGTCGGACACCACTTCTCCCTGGTATTCCTTGTCAATGCCGGCTATGATCCTGAGCAGGGAGGACTTACCCGAACCGTTCAATCCCAGCACGCCGATCTTGGCGCCGTAGAAGAAGGAGAGGTAGATGCCCTTTAACACCTGCTTAGCCGGGGGGTAGATCTTACTTACCCCTGTCATTGAAAAGATTACTTTCTCATCGCTCATATGCTATTCATTATCATTCGTCTTGCAGAAAGGGCTGCGTACCAGGGTCCCGGAAGGAACGCATTGCCCCCGGGAGCAGGCATAACTTCCCAATTTGGCGCAAATATGGCAAAATAAGTCTGCTCTTCTAACCGTAGGATAACGATTATCGACCAGGACGGATCGAAAACCTTGTTTCTTAGTAGCTTCCGGGGCATCCTAAAGTAAAGAATACCGTTTGTTTGTTTTGATAAATTAAATTCTATTTTTGCGGAAAATTAGGGGGTATCGTATGTACTGGACACTCGAACTTGCTTCATACCTTGAAGACGCGCCGTGGCCGGCAACCAAGGATGAATTAATTGACTATTCTATCCGCTCGGGAGCTCCTTTGGAGGTGGTTGAGAATCTTCAGGAACTGGAGGATGACGGACAGCCTTATGAGAGCATTGAAGAGATATGGCCTGACTATCCCACCAAGGAAGACTTCTTTTTCAACGAAGACGAGTACTAACGGGTGGGGTACTTGATAATTTAAGTTGCATTCGTATACGTTAAAGCTGTCTGCGAGGTCAGCTTTTTTGCTTTAGAAGTGCGGCCGCTATAATCAGATCGTCGGCTGTCGTGATCTTTATATTCGTATAACTTCCTTCAAATAGCGATATCGCATGGCCGGATCGTTCAGCTACGCTGGCATCATCGGTAAGGTTTGGATCCTCTCTTGTCCGGTACGCTTTTTTGATCAGTGAAACGCTGAACGTCTGAGGGGTTTGAATCAATCTGAACTTCGAGCGGTCGACCGCCCGTGTAGCATCCTGGTCGGTCTCGCGGATGGATTCCTTCAGCCGGACAGCCGCAACTGCAGAATGATGCACCGCCGCAAGACGAAAGGATGCCGCAATAATGTCCTCGCTGACCAGGGGCCGCACGCCATCGTGAATGGCTACCAGCCCTTCTTCCCCGATTTTCTCCAGACCCCGCTTCACCGACTGGAAACGGGTTTCACCCCCGGTCTGAATGATCATGTCCTGGTTGAAGTTATGCGTCTGACAAAGTGAACGCCACGTCTCCACATCATCTTCGTGAAGAACCAGAACAATTCGGATGACTGGGGAATACCGCAGAAAGGCATTGATGGTGTGCATCAGCACGGGCAGGTTATCAAGCTGCAGGAACTGTTTGGGCAATGCACTTTTGATCCGGGTTCCCTTTCCGCCGGCTACGATCAACGCATATTCTATCATGGTTAAAGATACGCTTATTTGGAAGCGAAGTGCCGAAGATCAGAGGATGAGCATGGCATCCCCATAGGTGAGGAACTTGTATTTTTCCTTCTTGGCGATCTTATAGGCTTCCATCACCAGGTCGTACCCGCCGAAGGCGCACGCCATCATCAGCAATGTTGACTCCGGCATATGGAAGTTCGTGATCATGGTGTTGCAGATCTTGAATTCGTACGGAGGAAATATGAACTTGTCGGTCCAGCCCTCCTTTACTTTCAAGCGGTTCGTTGCCGATACAGCTGACTCGAGCGCTCTCATCGAGGTTGTACCCACAGCACAAACCTTTTTCTTGTTGTCCAGCGCCTTGTTGACGGCGGCAACTGCCTGAGGCCCCACAACAAAGTTCTCGGAATCCATTTTATGCTTGGTAAGGTCTTCAACGTCGACCTGACGGAATGTACCCAGACCGATGTGAAGGGTAATGTAACACATTTCGACCCCGTTGATCTGAAGTCGCTTGAGTAGTTGACGCGTAAAGTGCAGACCGGCCGTGGGTGCAGAGACCGCACCCTTGCTTCTCGCGTAGATGGTCTGGAACCTTTCCTTATCCTCCGGCTTCACCTTTCGCTTGATGTACTTTGGAAGCGGGGTTTCGCCCAGCGTTTCAACAACCTTGTCAAATGCCTCTGAATCACCATCGAAAAGGAAGCGAATGGTTCGTCCGCGCGATGTGGTATTGTCAATTACCTCGGCAACCAGGTCACCGTTGCCGAAGTACAGCTTGTTGCCGACGCGTATTTTACGCGCGGGGTCCACGAGGACATCCCACAAGTGCATGTCTGCGTTGAGTTCGCGCAGCAGGAACACCTCGATCTTGGCGCCTGTCTTTTCCTTACGGCCGTAAAGCCGGGCAGGAAAAACCATGGTATCGTTACCAACAAGTATGTCTCCCTCTTCAAAATAATCCACGAGATCCTTAAAAATTCTGTGCTCGATCTCGCCGGTCTCCCGATGAATAACCATGAGTCGTGAGTCGTCACGGTTTTCGGCGGGTTCCAGAGCAATTAAGTTGTTGGGGAGTTCGAACTTGAATTCGGATAGCTTCATAAATGAGACGGCAAAATACGCCCAGGAAAGGCTATTTTTCTAAATAAGGTTGCAAAAATAATTTAATATTCCTGATTTGCGAAGGGTCGATGATCTTTTTCCCGTTTGTCAGAAAATCCTGACTTTTGATTCGGCGAGACCGTAATTTCGCCCCTCCGTGAACGACTAACGCTTCCAAAAGGCCGTTATAAGTATCCATGAAGACATTTTATCAGATCCTGGAGAGTTTTCGATTTGCCTGGAGGGCCCTGCGGGCAAATCTGCTGCGGACCATTCTTTCTCTTCTCGGAGTAACCATAGGCATTTTCGCAATTATATCGGTACTCACCCTGGTTGATTCCCTGGAAAAAAATATAAAGGACAGTCTTAACTTTCTGGGTACGGGCGTGATCTACATTGAGAAATGGCCGTTCCTTCCCGAAGCCGGAGAAGAGTACAAATGGTGGGATTTTCTGGAGCGTCCCAATACGTCCTACAGCGACTACAAGTTTTTGTCCGCAAACCTCAAGAACCAGAGTGCTATTGCCATTTTCGCCCGGCGTGGTGATATCGTGGCAAAGCGCGAAAGCAACAGCGTAGGGGATATTGACCTGGCAGGGGCCTCGCTGGGGTACGACGAGATCTTCGAGATGAACGTTGAGCAGGGGAGATTCTTTACAGCCGATGAAATAGAAGCGGGTCGAAATGTGGTCGTCTTGGGTTATGAGGTGGCACAAACCCTCTTTCCGGATGGTGAAGGTGTCGTTGGTGGTGAGGTCAAGATCAAGAACATGAAGTATCGCGTAGTGGGTGTGATCCAGCGGGAGGGTCAATCTTTCCTCGGAACGCCAAGTAATGATTACACCATTATTATCCCGTATCAGTCCTTCCGCAAGATGTATCTCACGGGCACCGGAAGAAGGTGGGAGATCAGTTCGCGGATCGGCGTGAAAGGTCAGGAATTCGATGTCGGTCTTGTCGAGCTGGAGAATGAGATCCGCGGCCTTCTTCGGGTAAGGCGCGGATTGACACCCAAGGTCCAGGATAACTTTGCCCTCAACAGGCCCGAAGCCATCCTGAATGTGATCGGTAACCTGTTTGACGTGGTCAGCGTGGCAGGATGGATTATCGGCGGATTCTCAATTCTGGTTGGCGGCTTCGGTATCGCCAACATCATGTTTGTGTCAGTAAAGGAACGGACGAGCATTATCGGGTTGCAAAAATCGCTCGGGGCAAAAAACTATTTTATCCTTTTTCAGTTCCTGTTCGAAGCTATTTTTCTGAGCCTGATCGGGGGGCTTACCGGTCTCTTTATGGTTTACCTGATCACCTACATTCCATTGGGGAGCCTGGAGGTTGTTCTTACTGTCAAGAATATTGTACTCGGACTTGGCGTTTCGTCAACGATAGGTATTGTCTCCGGATTTGTGCCGGCTCTCATGGCAGCGAGAATGGACCCTGTGGAAGCTATCCGGGCCTAGTGAAATCAGAAGAAAGACGACGGAAGATGGGCGAAGTGTCAGGCTTCACTCTCTTCCAGTACCTTCTTGGTTTCAACCGGCGGGGCGATCTTTTCTTTGATCCGCTTTTCCAGTTCCTCCATTAATTCAGGATTGTCTTCGATCAGCTGTTTTACGGCGTCACGCCCCTGGCCAAGTTTGTTGCCTTCATAAGAGAACCAGGATCCTGATTTTTGTATCACATTGAGTTCTACGCCGAGATCAAGGATCTCACCTGATTTGGAGATGCCGCGACCGTACATGATGTCAAACTCAACTACCTTGAAAGGCGGTGCGACCTTGTTTTTCACCACCTTTACTTTTACCCGGTTACCGGTTATGTCATCGGCTGCTTCCTTGATCTGGCCTATCCGGCGGATATCCAGTCGCACGGAAGCGTAAAACTTCAGCGCGTTGCCTCCTGTTGTTGTTTCCGGGTTGCCAAACATGACACCGATCTTTTCGCGGAGCTGGTTGATGAAAACACATGCGCATCCGGTCTTGCTGATGGTGCCGGTAAGTTTTCTCAGCGCCTGCGACATGAGGCGTGCCTGCAAACCCATTTTGCTGTCGCCCATCTCACCCTCGAGTTCACCCCTGGGCACCAACGCAGCAACCGAATCGATTACAATGATATCAATGGCACCGGACCGGATCAAATGGTCAGCGATCTCCAAAGCCTGCTCGCCGTTATCGGGTTGGGAGATGAGAAGATTTTCTGTGTCGATACCCAGCCGTTCAGCATAGCTCCTATCAAAGGCGTGCTCTGCGTCGATGAACGCAGCCAGTCCGCCCTTCTTCTGCGCCTCGGCAATGCAATGCATGGTCAGTGTGGTCTTACCGGATGACTCCGGTCCGTATATCTCGGTGACCCTGCCCCGGGGAATACCGCCAATACCGAGGGCAAGATCCAATCCCAGCGATCCGGTAGAAATTGACGGAATGTCTACGACCCGTTCATCGCTTAATTTCATTACGGTACCCTTTCCGTAGGTCTTTTCCAGTTTGTCGATGGTCAACTGAAGGGCTTTAAGCTTTTCTTTGGCGTCACTCATAGTGGGTGTGGTTATCGGTCGTTTTTACTTATTTACTTATCCATTGAATACAAAATCAAATTACGGTAACCCGGCCCAAATTAAAAAACGGTAGAAAGGGAAGTGACAGAAACTGTCAGTATATATATTTTCGTTGCCCAGGTTTAGATATTTGTTTGCTTCACGGTATTTTTCATGGTTATGAGTAATCGTTTTCGCCGGTCCCTAAGAAGAATCCTGCTTTTCCTGCTACTGACCCTTGCTGTACTGGTCATAATCAACCGGGAATTGGTGTTCTACGGCATCAGCCAGGCCAAAGGGCAATTGCGGATTGTCTGGGGAGCCCGCCCGGTAGACGAATACCTGAGTGATCCGACGTTCCCGGACACACTGAAACAGAAGCTTAACCTGATCGGAGAAGTCCGCTCCTTCGCCATCGATACGCTTGCTTTGAAGGATACGAGAAACTACCGGACCCTTTTTGACCAGCAGGGAAAGGAAGTGATGTGGGTGGTCACGGCCAGCGAACCTTTCCGGCTGAAGCCGCACTACTGGAGGTTTCCTGTCCTGGGTTAAGTTCCCTACAAAGGTTTCTTTGAAGAGAAGGCAGCCGTCGATCTTGCCGCGGACATGGTCAGGGATGGGTGGGACGTCACTGTACGCAATCCCGGAGGATGGTCGACGCTGGGATGGTTTACGGAGCCTATTCTGAGTGAGATGCTGGAAAAGCAAGAAGGCGACCTCGCCAGCCTTATCATTCATGAAATGATTCACGCTACCATCTTTGTCAAAGACAGTGTGAATTTCAATGAGAACCTTGCTTCGTTCATCGGTGACCGTGGAGCTGAGGAATTTCTGAAAGCGCGGTTCGGCGAACAAAGTGCAGAGTACCATAGGTTTGTTAACGATGATGACGATTATATCCTTTTCGTTGATCATGTTCTGAGAGGGACGCGGTACCTTGACAGCCTCTATGAAGCCATCGACGGACACTCGCTGACAACGAAACTCAGGTTCAAGGAGGCAATGATCCGGCGGATTGTCAACACCATGGATACCCTTAGTCTGAATTCAGGAAAAAAGCCCACACGCCTGTTCAGAAATCGTTTGCCCAACAACGCCTACTTTATGTCGTACATTCATTACCAGTCGGGCCAGGATGAACTGAGGCGCCAATGGCAGGAACGGTTCAACGGCGACCTGCGCGCTTACATCGTATTCCTTACCGGCAAGTATCCGTTTCTCTGACGCTCGCGGAACCAGTTAAGGAATTGTTAAGAAAGGGTTGCGCGTTTTTAATTCACTGTTTTCTATCTAATTTTGGCTAAAATGCCTGTTGCATAACCCATGGGAAGCAAACAAACACAAAAGGTTCTTGTTGTGGATGATGAGGAGCCTATTCTGGAACTTTTGAAATACAACCTGGAAAAGAATGGATATGATGTAAAGATCGCCTCGAACGGCTTCCTGGCTGTTGAGATAGCAAAGAAGTTTATCCCTGACCTTGTGCTGCTGGACATAATGATGCCGAAAATGGATGGAGTGGAAACCTGCAGGCAGCTTCGCGAGATCCCTGAATTGCAGAAAACGTTCATTATATTCCTTACCGCCCGCGCTGAAGAATACTCGGAGGTAGCGGCATTCGATGTAGGTGCCGACGACTACATTACCAAACCGATTAAACCGCGCGCGCTGATGAGCCGGATCAATGCGTTGTTCAGACGGGATTCCAAAAAGAATGCGCCGGTAAACACCATCGTGGCTGGCGACCTGACCATTGACAGGACGAGCTACACCATTAAGGTAGACAACCGGGAAATCAACCTGCCCAAGAAAGAATTCGAGCTTCTGTTCTTCCTCGCTCAAAACCCCAACAAAGTTTTCAGCAGGGAAGACCTGCTTCAAAATATCTGGGGTTCGGACGTTTACGTTTTAGCGCGGACGGTCGATGTTCACATCAGGAAGGTGAGAGAAAAGATCGGAGATGATTATATTACGACAGTAAAAGGCGTCGGATATAAATTCAGCCTGAATTAATGGTTTATAGCTCCCGGGTACTGGCGTTTCTCCTTGCCCTCTGCATCGCACTGCTTACCACACTTTTCCTTACGCTTTTTGAAAGCGTGACATCGGGGGTACTGCTGGTTGCTTTTGGGATCAGCTTCTCCGTTTCCTATCTGCTGATCTTCGTGCTGCTGGAGTTTCTTGTTTTCAGGGAGATCAGCAAGATCTATAAATTGATGGGGAAGCTGAAGAAGAAAGAGTTGGCGGGCCTGGGCAAGCAGAAGTCTTCAGCATTGAATCCACTCAGGACCATCAACGAGGAGATATTCTCGTTTGCAGAACTGAAACAAAAGGAGATTGATGAACTGAGAAAGCTTGAGGCGTTCCGCAAGGAGTTCATCGCCGATATCTCCCACGAGTTGAAAACACCTATTTTTGCTGCCCAGGGATTCGTCCATACCCTGCTGGACGGCGCCGTGGATGACAAGGCCGTTCGGCGCAAGTTCCTCAGGAAGGCGGCAAAAAGTCTCGACGGACTCGATGCCCTCGTGCAGGATCTGCTCACGCTGTCGCACATTGAAACCGGACAGATAAAGATGCACTTCACGCCCGTTGACATGTATTCACTGACGGAAGAGGTTTTTGAACAGTTTGAAAGCAAGGCAGGCAAGCGCAATATGACGCTCCGGGTAGACAGTCCCATGCGCAAAGTAATGGTATTTGCCGATTGGCAGCGAATAAGCCAGGTGATGACCAACCTGGTGTCTAATGCGATCAACCACTCCTTCGATGACGGTGAGATAACGGTTCGTTTCGAGGTAACCAGGAAGTTCGTCGCAACGTATGTTACCGACTCGGGCGAAGGAATCCCGCAGGAACACCTCAGCCGGATATTTGAGCGTTTTTACCGCGTCGACAAGAGCAGAAGCCGGGAAAAGGGAGGTACAGGACTCGGCCTCGCCATCGTCAAACATATCCTCGACGGCCACCACACTAAAGCTGCCGTCACCAGTACGCCGGGCAAAGGTTCCGTCTTTAGTTTTAAATTGCCGCGAACCGGGGAGGTATCGGATCCTGAATCAACAGCGCAGACGCGGGAGAATTGAAGCAAAAAGTAAAATTTGAGGAAACTATACTTTGGGAAGACGGGGACTACCTGGTCATAAACAAACCGCCCAATATCGCTACACTGGAAGACCGGATTGACCCTGTCAACGTGCTCGGGCTCGCGAGAGCCTCCTATCCCCGTGCGCAGGTTTGCCACCGCATAGACAAAGAGACCTCGGGGATTCTGGTGCTCGCGAAGAATCCGGAAGCATACCGCCACCTGAGCCTGCAATTCCAACGGAGGGAGGTTATCAAAGTATACCACGCGGTAGTGGATGGAATCCATGATTTTCAGAATGTATTGGTGGATAAGCCAATAGCAAAATCGAATGACGGGGTTGCCCGGATCAGCCGGACAGGCAAGCCCGCGCAGACGTACGTCACGTCCCTTCGTTCCTACAGGATGCATACTTTAGTGGCCTGCAGGCCCGTTACCGGCAGAATGCACCAGATCCGGGTCCATATCGCCTCCCTGGGTGCGCCCATAACGGGAGATGAACGCTACGGAGGTAAACCATTCTATCTGTCCTCCGTGAAGCGCGGCTTCAACCTGAAGAAGGAAGCAGGCGAAGAACCGCTTATCAGGCGGCTTGCCCTTCATGCATATTCAATTGAATTTGCCGACTTATCGGAGGCGCGGGTAACGGTTGAAGCGGCCTATCCCAAGGATGTCCGGGCGCTTGTTCGTCAGCTGGAATTGAACCGCTAAAATCGGCCTTTTCAGGGTCGCCAGGTAGCAAAACCAATTTTTTTAGGCTGCTTGCATTTAAGTTATTATCCGTTTACCTTTGTGTCCCTTTTTGACAGGAAGGGCACATTTTGCCTGACAATAAATAGATTATAGAGTGGATCACAATAGTTATAAGACGGCACAGGCCAGCAAAGCAACGGTTGAGAAAAGCTGGGTACTGGTTGACGCCAAGGCCCAGGTTTTGGGGCGTTTGGCCAGCCGGATCGCCAGGATCATTCGGGGCAAGCATAAGCCCGGGTATACGCCCAACGTAGATTGCGGGGATCATGTAATTGTGATCAACGCGGAGAAGGTTAGAATGACGGGGAAGAAATGGAACGACAGGGTTATTTTTACCCACTCCGGTTATCCCGGTGGGCAAAGTGAACACACACCGGCCATGATACGCAGCAAACACCCCGAGCGATTGGTAGAACACGCGGTCAGGGGTATGTTGCCGAAAAACAGACTGGGCAGCGAACTCTTCCGGAGCCTTCATGTTTACGCAGGTACCGAACACCCGCACACGGCACAGCAACCAAAAGAAATTAAGATCGGATAGATGGAGATTATCAATACAATTGGAAGGCGCAAGACATCGGTTGCAAGGGTTTACGTGAAGCCCGGCAAAGGAGCGGTAACAATAAACGAAAAATCACTGAACGCCTATTTCCTGTCGGAGATCCACCAGACGGTAGTGAAACAACCGCTTGCCGCTGTCAAATCAGAAGGAGAATACGACATTGATGTTAACGTTGAGGGAGGCGGTATTAAAGGACAGGCCGAGGCAGTACGGTTGGGGATCGCACGCGCCCTCGTCCAACTGAACGCGGAGCATAAACCTACCTTGAGGAAGGAAGGAATGTTAACGCGCGACTCCCGAATGGTTGAGCGCAAAAAGTACGGGAAGAGGAAAGCAAGAAGGAGATT
>DATBVZ010000577.1:0-5003 GCA_036515095.1 Cyclobacteriaceae bacterium
GACGCGGATGAGCGATATGCCGGAAGGTAGACCCGTAACCGTTCAACCCATGAAGGCATTTCCGGTTATCCGGGATCTTGTTACGGATGTTTCCATTAATTACCGTGTTAAGAAAAGGATCAAAAAATTCAAGCCCCGTAATCCTGATTCACCAGACGGAACCTGGCGAATGATGCAAAGCGATGTAGACCGCGTGCAGGAATTCAGGAAGTGCATTGAGTGCTTCTTGTGCCAGGACGTTTGCCATGTTTTGCGCGAGCACAACCTTCACGAGAAATTTGCGGGTCCCAGGCATATGGTTTATGCAGCATCGCTGGAGATGCATCCCCTGGATGTCGAGGACCGGCGCGCCGATTTGAAAACTGCAGGTGGGATCGGCTACTGCAATATTACCAAGTGTTGTACCTCGGTGTGCCCGGAAAACATTACAATAACCGACAATGCGATCATTCCGCTTAAAGAGCGGGTGGCCGACCGGTTCTACGATCCGGTCATGAGGCTCTTAAGGACGTTCAAAATACTGAAGTGAGATCGGGTTCAGGTCTCACGAGCACTGTTCTTGGTTGTAAAGAATGTTGTCGGAGGAAACTTAACCCAATGTTATGAACTTACAGGAATCCGAAGAATTGCAACAATTCAAGTTGAAGCCGTTGAACCGGGAGGGACTGGAGGCGGCTATGAGCAAAGCCGAACATTATCGCCTGCTCAACCAGCCCGACCTTGCGGAGAGCATTTGCCGCGACATCCTCGCTATTGACCCCGATAATCAGAAGGTAGCAATTGTCTTGTTGCTGGCATTAACCGATCAATTCGGCCAGGGTTCCTCGTTGACGGTGAAGCACGCCAGAGAGATTGCCAGTAACCTGAAAGATGAATATGCGCGTGTATATTATACGGGAATAGTTCATGAACGCCAGGGAATGGCAGCCCTGCGTTCCGGCCTGCCTGGTACCGACTTCGATGCATACGAATGGTATATTGAGGCCATGGAATTCTACGAACGTGCGGATGCCATTTGCGCCGGCGCGAACATCGACCCGAAACTTCGCTGGAACACATGCGCCAGGATCATCATGCAGTATCAACTGAGGCAGCGTCCTTTCGATGATCGTGAGCCGATGCTGGAGTAACGAAACCATAGAATTCGTTCCATACTATCGACTGGTGGGAGAATGCCGGTGAAGCAACAGCTCGATGGACGAACGTATCACTGGCTCCTGCTGACTTGTGGTTAGCAGGGAGGGCCCAGGGGATGTGTTAATGTTACAAGTTAAAGACCCTCGTCTCACGGCCTCATTGCGACTGCGCTGACCTAAATCAAGATCAAGTGTTCGATCCGCCGGACTGTTATCCGAACAAATTATTCTGAAGATCTTTCACCTTGTCTTCCAGGGTTTCCTTGATGTCGTCCGCTTTTTCAGCAACTGCATCCTTCCATTCCTCGGCTTCTTTCTTAAGTTGTTCCGCCTTTTTGGAGCTGGCTTTGCTGAGGATTGCGGCTTTCTTGGAAACGGTCTTCCGGATGGCCTTTGCTTTCGATTTTACTTTGCTGAGAACGGATGCGGAAGTGGATTTTGCCTTGCGGGCTACTTTCTTTGCGGTCTTCCTGCTTTTCGCTGTCACCTTCCGGGCGCTCCTTTTGGTTTTGCTTGCTGCCTTCTTTGCAGCTCTGACACCCTTCTTGGCTGCTCTCTTTACAGTCTTTTTTGCTTTTTTAGCCATTGGTTTTGAGGTTAGTTAGTATTGAGCCGGGCTATCAAAAATGATCACGATATCCCTACTAAATTTAACGCAACCATCCTCACCTTCAAAGGAAGATGATGACTTTGTTTTTTACGTGCTTGGGTGCCTGCCTGCCTCGCGCCAGTTTTCAGGAGGACGTGTTTATGTTGATCGATACGCTGTACCACTCATACCCCTGGATTCCTGTACACCTATCCCCTCATACTCCTATATTTACCCCACAAACCAAACCCGCTGATCATGCAAACGATCCTGGGGGCAGGAGGAGCTATCGGCAATGAACTTGCTAAAGCCCTGCCTGCGTACACCGACGCCATCCGGCTTGTCTCGCGCAATCCAAAGAAGGTAAATGCCGATGACGAACTTTTTCCGTGTGATCTTCTTGATGGCGTGAAGTTGGTGGAGGCGGTCAGGGGATCCGAGGTGGTTTACCTTACGGCCGGATTGCCCTACAGGCTGAAGATCTGGCGAACACAGTGGCCGCGAATTGTGCAGCATGTTATCAGCGCTTGCATGCAAACCAATGCCAGACTGGTGTTTTTTGACAATGTATACATGATCGATGCCGGCCATGTGGGGAACATTACGGAGGATTCGCCCATAAACCCGCCATCGGAGAAAGGCAAGGTGAGGGCTGAATTGGATCAGATGATTCTGGATGGGATCAGGCGGGGTGACCTCCAGGCCATCATTGCCCGATCGGCCGACTATTACGGTCCCGGCATTGCAAATACAAGCGTACTGCTGGAGCTTGCTTACAAGAACCTGAAGAAGGGAAAAGCGGCGAATTGGTTTTGCAGCTTTGACCGGAAACATTCCTTTACGTATGTGCCGGATGCTGGCCGGGCAACTGCCATACTGGGAAACGATGCCGGTGCTTACAACCAGGTGTGGAATCTTCCTACGGCATCCAATCCAATGACCGGGGCACAATGGATCGAAGCATTCGCCAATGAATTGAAGGTTAAGCCCAAAAGACAACTGGCCACGCCGCTGATCGTAAGGATCATGGGGTTATTCAATCCGACTATGAAGGAGTTCGTAGAAATGCTCTATCAGTATGATCGCGATTATATATTCACCAGCACAAAATTTGAAAATGCCTATGGGTTCATTCCCACGGCGTATACTGAAGGGGTGCGGGAGGTTGTAGGACAATTTCGCACTCCGGGCTAATCGATTGATGTTCTGTAGATTGTTTAGCTCGAATAATTGGATTACTTCAGGTTGTCCGCACCTCCACATGCGGAAAATCCGTGTTGTCCGGGGAAAATTTTGCGGATGATATACAACTGTGAATGGTAGAAATAAACCGGTGTATATTTTTCAAAATTATTGGTGTATAATGTACACGATTTCGGTAACTTGACTATAAAGTAAGAAACTGCATTCGCCTGCAGGCACGCTAACCAACCTATGAGTAAGTACGAATCCTATTCGGATGAAATACTGGCCGGTCTCCTTTTCCGCGGTGACACGCGTGCTTTTGAGTCAATCTACAAACGTTACTGGAAGAAGGTATTCATTGCCGCTTTCCGCCGTTTAGGGTCGCGTGAGGTTTGCGAAGAACTGGTTCAGGACATTTTTTCCGGATTATGGACCAATCGCGAGAAAGTTCAGATCCAGCATCTACCGGTATATCTGCATACTGCCGTCCGCTACAAAGTGATTGACCACATTCACCGGGAGATGTGCAGGAAAAGCGCCATGCAACAGGGAATACGGATCACTGCCGACAACTCCACAGAAGAAGTTGTGCTGCTTGACGATCTGAATGTTGCCCTCCAGAAGGAGATCAGCAAACTGCCCTCACGATGCCAGCTCGTATTTAAGCTAAGCCGCGAGAATAACCTGTCGATCAAACAGGTTGCCCGCGAACTGGGGATCTCCGAAAAAACTGTCGAGAATCAGTTAAGTAAGGCACTGAAGCTGCTTCGTATGAACCTCCGGCATTTTACGTTTCTTCTGGTTCTGTTTTCCCGCATCTTTTAGCGCAACGCTACACTTCCGTTCGCGCTTGACAAACCCCATCCTGCAAAAAATATTGGCCGGCAGTAGGGGTAAATCGTTTGCGGTCCGACTTATCTGAAAGAGATAAAGCCTGATCTTAATCTTAACAACACCCGATACCTGATCTATCGCCTAACCAAAATTCCTATGGGTCCAGACGTTACTGAAGAACTCTTGCGTCGTTACCTGTCCGGGGAATGCTCCGCCGAAGAGGAAGCGCGCGTTAACGCCTGGTACCAATCGCTTGAAATGGAAGGTGATGCGGGCGGCATTCTCGACCTGATTGACGACGAGGATGCAGAATCCAGGATATTCAGCCGTGTAAGGGACAGGATCGAAGGCTACCCCCAGCCGGCTGTCCTCCCAGGCGAGCGGATGGTTAAGACCAATCCGCTTACCCTAATGCTCAAATATGCGGCGGTAGCTGCTTTCTTTATTGTTGTGGCCGTCGGGATTTACGAGCATTATGCCACCATACCCGGTGACCGGGCGGAAGAGAGCACGATAGCCGTAGTTTCCAATACGGAGCAATCCATCAAACGGGTGAAGTTACCGGACGGCTCCGTCCTTTGGCTTTATCCCAACAGCGCGGTAGAATTCCCCCAGGCATTTTCCGAAGACAGCCGTAGCCTTACCCTTCGGGGAGAGGCCTTTTTTGTTGTTTCACGGGATGCATCACGGCCGTTCTCCATTAACACTTCACGCGTCATCACTACTGTCCTGGGCACCAGTTTCAGCATTAAGGCGTATGACCATGAACCTTCTATAGAGGTTGAGGTGATGTCCGGGAAGGTCTCGGTTGGGCTCACGGATGCAGCCGAGGGTCCGGTGATGCTTACGTCGCACCAAAAGGCTACCTATACGAAAGGGAATTCTCGGGTTGAAAAGACCGGGGAAGCGGAAGAGGTACAAAACGACCTGGCAATCTGGCAACCTATAGATATGACATTCGATAATGCCACCGTGGGAACTGTCTTGCAGACCCTTAATGAGAAGTTCAGGGTGCGCATTCACGTCAATAATAGTAACCTGATGAACTGCCAGATTAGGGCTGATTTTAACGAACAAAACTTGCCGGACATCCTGGAGATGCTCAGCAAGTCGGTCAATGCGACCTGCACGTACGAAGGCAATATCTTCTACCTGGACGGTGAGGGATGTACCAACTAAACTTAAACAGCATCTATGACATAACGACAAACTACTAAAAAGAGAGACCAGAAATGTGGCGACATCCCTGGTCTCAGCAT
>DATBVZ010000578.1:0-3575 GCA_036515095.1 Cyclobacteriaceae bacterium
TCCGTGTCAGGCACCAATTTCATCAACGAAGGAAATCCTCAGTTGATGCATGGACGAAGCGTAGTTGTATGAAACCCCATACCCTCCCACTTCACATATCTTTCTTACAATAGATAATCCGAGTCCGCTACCCTGCGTGGATCTGGACTCGCGGTGGAAACGGTGGAAGATCTTTTCGGAATGTTCCAGGGGCTCGCCCGAATTATTAACAAACAATTCCAAATTCCTGCCCTCGATGGTAACTGTTCCTCCAACGGGCGTGTGGCGAAAGGCATTTGAAATTACATTATTGATTAATACCTCCAGCAAAACCCGGTTAGCCCGGATCCGGGATTCTCCGTTGAGTGACAATTTTACCGTCAATCCCTTTTCCTCTTCCTGCTTACCATATGACTCAAGACAATTTCTGACAACGGCACCCAAATCAATCTTTTCCATCTCAATAAACTGGCGGTTTTCAATTCTGGATAGGAGCAAAAGATCCTTATTGAGCCTTGCAATACGGTTGGTCGCAGCCAACAGATCCACAACAAGGTCAGCCTGTTCCTGTGTCAGCTCTCTTGTCTGAGCCAGCAATTCCAGTTTCGAACGGCAGATCGCCAGCGGAGTCTGCAATTCGTGCGAGGCATTTTCGGTAAACTCCTTCTGGTTTTGATACACTTCATGATTTCTCTTCACCAAGTGGGAAATAGTTTCACCCAGGTCGCTGAATTCGTCCGTTGAAGAGGGTGGCAAATCAATGGTATTATCCCTGTCAATCTGATACTTTTTCAACCTGCCAAGCAGGGTATAGAACGGCTGCCATACGGTACTGGACAGCTTGCGGTTAATGATCACAAAACCCGCCAACAGCAAGCCAATAATGCCGACCTGAATTGCAACAATTGCTGATATCAGCTCAACCGTAGTGACCATCGATTCCTGTATCTGCAGCGTATACGGCTTTCCGCGGATCACGACTCCCGTACGCAAGATGCGATAAGGATGCACTTCGCTCTCCTGTTCATCGTAAACGCTCTCCGTGAGAAACGTATCGGATTTTATGAAATCATCACTTTCTTTCAGGACCAGTTCATCGTTCATCTTGCTAAAAAATTCAAAATCACTTTCCGTCTGCAGGAGCGGGAGCAATTCATGAAATTCATCCTTGTGAGACAACAGTTCCTGGTCCATTTTATGTACAAATAGTCCCTGGATGGAGAAGTGAAACAGCGGGGTACTGACCAGCAACAGCAATGCGGAAAAAAGGATGTAATTGCGTACGGTTCGGGTTAGCAGTTTCATGCCTCCAACCTATAGCCAAGGCCATAAATCGTTTTGATATAATCCGGGCAATTGACTTCTCCGAGCTTTCTTTTAAGATTTTTCACGTGGGCATAAATGAAATCGAAATTATCAAAAATTTCAGCAACATCCCCGGAAAGGTGCTCAGCTATTGCATTTTTGGTAACAACGCGGTTTTTGTTTGAAGCCAGGAATAAAAGCAGATCATATTCCTTTCTCGTGAGGTCAACCGCCTTTCCATTCACACTCACGACCTTGCCCAAAAGGTCAATTGTTATTTCATGCAGTCTGAGGAAATTATTGCCCTCAAACCTCTTCCTGCGGATGACCGCCGATACGCGGGCGCTCAATTCCGCCAGGTGAAAGGGTTTGGGCAGGTAGTCATCCGCACCCAGCTTCAATCCCAGGATCTTGTCGTCAATGGAATTCCTGGCAGAAATAATGATCACGCCATCAACCTTGCCCTCCTTCTTAAGTTTTTCCAGTATTTTAAATCCGCTGCCATCCGGGAGGGTAATATCCAGCAGAATGCAGTCGTAGTCGTGCAGCATGATCCTTTCCTCCGCATCCCTGGCGGTGTAAGCTACTTCGCACACATAACTTTCCTGACGAAGGTATTGAACAATACTTTTGGCCATTTCCCGCTCGTCTTCTATAATGAGTATTTTCATAACACAAATACCGCAGTTGCCACGAATGCCTGAATTTGTCCGGCCACTATGTCTTTCCTGAACCAACTGACCGCGCCCGTCCAGGTGAGGCCAGATCTAATTGCAACCGCACCCCCCACCGGTCTTTCCACCGTTGGCACCTGAGGCTCCCTCGCGGTAGAGTTGAAAACTGGTTTCAAATTTTTGCGCCTTGCGGGCGGCGAGTTCCATTTCCGAATCGTTCAGGTATACTTTCTGATATTCCTTTACCGGCGAACAATTCGTTGCGAAAATCCCTATGCTGCAAAGGGAAAGAATAGTGAACCACCTTTTCATATCGCTAGCAGAGATTAATATTTCGTGACGTATAAAGACGATCGTCATCGTCTACTATAATGCAGGCTATATTCTTCACCTGGTTGATCAGACCAAGGCCGGCATCTATGCCCATTACCATTACCGGGGTTGCCATGGCATCAGCTATTTCAGCGTTTGGGCAAATGATAGTGACACTCCTGATGCCGCGTACAGGATAGCCTGTCCTCGGGTTGATCGTATGGGAATACCTCACGCCATCAATAACAACATATTTTTCATAATTGCCTGACGTCGCCACTGAAATGTCGCCCAATTGCAACGAGGCAAACGGCAAATAGGTACGCTCCGGGTCTGCTATGCCGATGGTCCACGGCTGTCCGTTTGGCTGCCTTCCCCAGACCGTCATATCTCCCGCGGCATTGACAATTCCGCTGGAAGCGCCTTCCTTCTGCATTACTTCCTTGGCACGTTCGGCTGCATATCCCTTTCCTATTCCACCAAAGCCAATGACCATGCCTTTCTCTTTTAAATAGACCATTTTCCCGGCCCTGTCAAGGATTACGTTCCGGTAGTTGATCAGTCTTACCCGCTCCCGGGCCATGGCGGGCTCCGGCAGTGCAGTCATACTTCTGTCAAAATTCCAGAATCGCTTATCCATTGATCCATAGGTAATATCAAAAGCCCCTTGTGTCAGGTGAGAGAGCTTCAATGATCGCTCAATCAATGAAAAAACTTCATCACTTACTTCCACCGGCCTTATACCCGCGTTCTTGTTGATCAGGCTTGTCTGGCTATTGTCATCGAACGTTGTAAGCAGTCTTTCGATACGTTTTACTTCTTCAATGCCTTTAGCAATACATGCGTTGGCGCGGCCCGGATCCCTCCCCACTACCGAGAATTGGAAACGATTGCCCATCAGCCTTGTGGACTGCCTGAATACCGTTCCCAACTGCTGCGCCGTCATTTCAGCCGGCTTCATCGTTCAGTTCTTTCATAAATACCTCCGGTTCGGAAAAGGTATAACCATCCCACTCTTTAATCACGTTACCCTTCGCGTCAAGCAAAAGCGTGTAGGGAAATTTTCCCGAAGGATTGTACTTTTCTGCCAATGCCTCATTATGATTCACCTGTTCCCTGGGAAGATGATTCCTCTTTAATCTCGGAAAATCAGCCCTTACCAGAACAAGCTTTTTTTCTGCAAACGATAGGAAAGCCGCGCTCTCAAAAACCTCTCTTTTCATCTTCATGCAGGGTCCGCACCAGTCGGATCCGGAGAAGTTCAACAGGACAAGCTTGCTGTCCCGCGCCGCGACCTCCTTAGCT